>JBQCFO010000090.1:0-15365 GCA_051959055.1 Ginsengibacter sp.
TACATAGCTGAATTCATCATCTTTTCTTAATGCCTCTCCCTCTGATGTCTGGCTTTCTTCACGGAAATGCCCACCACAACTTTCTGTCCTTTCAAGCGCATCAATACAAATCAATTCACCCAATTCTAAAAAATCGGCCACTCGGCCGGCTTTGTCTAATTCAGGATTCATTTCAAAAATTTCACCAGGCACTTTTACATTTTCCCAAAACTCTTTTCTCAACGCCTTTATTTCTTCAATACCTTCTCTCAAACCTTTATCATTTCTTGCCATGCCACATTTTTCCCACATGATTTTCCCTAATCTTTTATGAAAACTTTCTACGGATTCTGTTCCCTGGATGCTCATTAATTTTTCAATTCTTTCTCTTACTGCATTTTCGGCTTCTTCAAATGCCGGATGGGAAGTAGGGATTGCCGGCGTCCTGATTTGCGTGGCCATAAAAGCACTTACGGTGTATGGGATTACAAAGTATCCGTCTGCAAGCCCCTGCATGAGCGCGGAAGCTCCTAAACGGTTGGCTCCGTGATCACTGAAATTCGCTTCGCCGAGAGAATATAATCCGTCAACGGTTGTTTTCAATTCATAATCTACCCAAAGGCCACCCATCGTATAATGCACTGCCGGATAAATGCGCATTGGAACATGGTACGGATCTTCACCGGTAATTTTTTCATACATGGCAAAAAGGTTTCCATATTTTTCCCTGATCACATCTTCACCTAATTGCGTGATTGTTTCTGCTGAAGGATTTTCCAACGAACGTTTGTGAGCTTCGGTTTTACCATAGCGCTGAATGGCATCCTTAAAATCTAAATACACTGCTTTTTTTGTTGTTCCCACTCCATACCCCAAATCGCATCTTTCTTTGGCCGCACGGGAAGCTACATCTCTCGGAACTAAATTTCCAAATGCAGGATACCGTCTTTCCAGGTAATAATCTCGTTCATCTTCCGGAATATCGTTTGCTTTGCGTTTGTCGTCTTTATTTTTTGGAACCCATATTCTTCCATCATTTCTCAAACTTTCACTCATCAACGTAAGCTTGCTTTGGTGCTCGCCCGTTACCGGAATACAGGTTGGATGAATTTGTGTAAAACATGGATTGGCAAAATAAGCTCCTTTTTTATGTGATTTCCACGCGGCAGTTACATTGCTTCCCATCGCATTGGTGCTCAGGTAAAAAACGTTTCCATATCCACCCGAACAAATCAATACCGCATGGCCAAAATATCTTTCCAATTCACCAGTTACCAAATTTCTTGCAATGATCCCTCTTGCCACACCATCGATTTTTACAATATCGTGCATCTCATGACGGGAGTAAATGGTTACATTTCCAAGAGCAGCTTGTCTTTCCAAAGCGCCATAAGCACCAAGTAATAATTGCTGTCCGGTTTGCCCTGCCGCATAAAAGGTGCGCTGTACCTGGGTTCCACCAAACGAACGATTGCTTAATAATCCACCATATTCTCTTGCAAATGGAACTCCCTGCGCCACACATTGGTCGATGATATTGCCACTCAATTCTGCCAAACGATATACGTTTGCCTCGCGTGAACGATAATCGCCACCTTTTACGGTTTCATAAAAAAGACGATAGACAGAATCACCATCGCTCGGATAATTCTTTGCGGCGTTGATACCACCCTGAGCTGCAATAGAATGGGCTCTCCTTGCGCTATCCTGGAAACAAAATGATTTTACTTTATATCCTCATTCTCCCAGGGTAGCCGCTGCTGAAGCGCCTGCAAGGCCTGTTCCGATTACAATGATTTCTAATTTCCGTTTGTTTGCCGGACTTACCAAAGCCAGATGGTCTTTATAGTTTGTCCATTTCATTGCAATGTCACCTTCCGGAATTTTTGCGTCTAATGCCATACGTTTTATTAAATATTTTGATACTTGTTATTTTTTCATAATTCACTATTCACCATTCCCTATTGAAGCCATCCTGCCATAAATGCAACCGGCATTGATGCGAACAACAGGCAAATCACCCACGAATAGATTATTCCAATTCCTTTTATAATATTAATCCAGCGCCTGTGATTGATGCCAAACGTTTGAAAAGCGCTTTGAAATCCCTGCAGCAAATGAAACAAAAGTGATGCAAGGCCAATCATGTAAAGTGTAAACCAGACAGGGTTTGTAAACACTTCTTTCATTTCTTCATAAAGATTAATTACCGGTCCGTTAAAATATAATTCATGCTTGGTGCTTGCCCAGAAATGGTATAAATGCATTACCAGGAATAAAAGGATAAAAGTGCCGAGCCATCCCATATAGCGGCTGTACCATTTTATTTCACGGGGGAATTTTTTCTTTACATAACCGATTTTTCTCGCTGCTTTATTTTGTTGCCATAATAAAAGTCCCTGGATAATATGTAAAATAAAAACAGCAAATAGGCCAACTTCAAGAAACCGGATAAAATAATTGTGCAGCATGAAAGATGCAACCCGATCAAATGTTTGTCCGCCATCATTATAGAAAATCAAAGCGTTTATTCCGGCATGAACGATCAGGTAAAGGATGAGAAAAAAGCCGGTTAATGCCATCAATATTTTTTTGCCTATCGAAGAAGTGAATGTCTGTTTCCAGGTCATAAGTGAGTGAGTTATTATAATTTCAGATAGGCAAATGTACTACATGAACTTTAAATTTTTTGTTTGCTGATTTTTGTTCAATCTGTTTATGAACAAAAAATGCAGTTTATTTTTTCCCTCTTTAAATAATCACATTGCCTCTTTTAAAACCAAGTAGTAGAGTGTATATTGCCTGGTTAAAATTTAGCCTCTTTAAACCAAATTTTATTGCGTTTCCAAACCCCATTTTTAAAATCTTATTTTTGCCCAAAAAATAATTTTAAAAATGAACAAAGGACCAGTTTCACAATTTATAGAACATAATTATCGTCATTTTAACGCTGCAGCTTTAATGGATGCAGCCAAAGGATATGTAGCTCACCTGGATGAAGGAGGAAAAATGCTGGTGTCTCTTGCCGGAGCGATGAGTACTGCAGAACTGGGAATTTCTTTTGCAGAAATGATTCGCCAGGGTAAGGTGGATATCATCAGTTGTACCGGCGCCAATCTTGAAGAAGATATTATGAACCTGGTCGCACATTCTCATTATAAAAGAGTACCACATTACCGCCATTTAACGCCTCAGGAAGAATGGGATTTGTTAGAAAATCATTATAATCGGGTAACAGATACCTGCATTCCTGAAGAAGAAGCATTCAGAAGATTGCAGCAACATATTTATAAAATCTGGAAAGATGCGGATGATAAAAGTGAGCGATATTTTCCACACGAATATATGTACAAGATGCTGCTGAGCGGGGTGCTCGAGCAATATTATGAAATAGATCCAAAAAACAGCTGGATGCTTGCTGCTGCCCAAAAAAATATTCCGATCGTGGTGCCTGGTTGGGAAGATAGCACGATGGGAAATATTTTTGCTTCCTATGTGATAAAAGGCGACTTGAAAGCCAGCACCATGAAAAGCGGAATTGAATACATGCACCAGCTAACAGATTGGTATCGCGAATTATCTGTTGGAAAAGGACTTGGATTTTTCCAGATTGGTGGCGGTATAGCGGGTGATTTTCCTATTTGTGTAGTGCCTATGATGTACCAGGATCTGGAATGGAAAGATGTTCCTTTCTGGAGTTATTTTTGCCAGATATCTGATTCCACTACTTCTTATGGTTCTTATTCGGGCGCAGTTCCAAATGAAAAAATCACGTGGGGAAAGCTCGATATTCATACGCCAAAATTCATTGTAGAAAGTGATGCAACAATCGTTGCTCCATTAATTTTTGCATGGGTTTTGGGGCTTTAATAATTAGCTATTCCGAAGCTTCGGAAAGCTAATTAGCAAATCAGCTAATTATTATGTTTGCAAAAAAAAATTTTTCTCCACAACAGGTTGGCTTCTTTGCTTCTTTACCCATTTGTGGTTTGGCAGCTGTAACTTTTTATCTTTTTACGGAAGAGTGGCTCGCATCCATCCTGTTATTTGCTGGCTTATTTCTGGTAAGCTATTTAATTATTTATCTCACGGTAAAGCGATTTGTTTATAGGAAAATAAAACTGATTTACAAACAAATTTATCAGACAAAAGCAACCAAGAAAGAAGAGTTTTATTTCAAAAATATTTTGCCGCAAAAATCAATTGATGAGGTAAGTGAAGACGTGGAGCAGTGGGCAGTACAGCATAAAGAAGAAATAGATGCCCTAAGAAAGAATGAAATTTTCAGGAAGGAATTTTTACTCAATCTTTCACACGAATTGAAGACACCGATCTTTGCCATACAGGGTTATGTTGATACTTTACTAAACGGAGCTTTGACCAACAATGAAGTGAATAAAAAATTTTTGGGTAATGCTTCAAAAAATGTGGACCGCCTGGTAAATTTACTCGATGATTTGGATGAGATAACCAAATTGGAAAGTGGTGAGCAATTATTGATGAAAGAAAATTTTATTATCCAGGACCTGATCAAAGAGGTTTTTGAGACACTTTCGATAAAAGCGGATGAACAAAAAATAAAATGCTTTATAAAAGGTGGCTGCGAAGTACCGTTGACAGTGTATGCAGATAAAGAAAAAATCAGAATGGTGATCATAAATTTGATTGATAATGCAATTAAATATGGCAAGAAAAACGGCATTATCGAAGCAAGTGCTTACAAAGTGGATGGAAAAAAAATATTGATAGAAATCACAGACAACGGTTACGGAATTGCAGAAGAACACTTATCCAGAATCTTTGAAAGGTTCTATCGCACTGATTTAGCCCGTGCAAGAAAAGCTGGTGGTAGCGGATTAGGACTGTCTATTGTAAAACATATTATTGAAGCCCACGAAGACACCATTCATGTAAGGAGTAAAGTAGATGTAGGAACTACTTTTGGCTTTTTATTGCCTGCGGCAAAACATGCCTCCTTACAGTAAAAGAAGAAACAAAATGGATTTTTATTTTCTTAAAGAGACGAATATGAAGTGTGAGAGAATTAGGAAACTCGTATTTTTCTCAGGTGAAAATTGCAAAAAAAGTCTGAACCAAATTTTTCATGTAAATAAAATTTAATTGGGAATAATTGATTGAAATATGGCATCTGCTTTAATTTTAAAAATAGAAACACGAATTCCAATTATTTGTTTGTTTACTGAACAGGCTGTATTTATCTTTAAGCGTTAAAAAAACAAAAAATGGCGAAAGCAGAAAAACCGGTTGTAGGTATTATTATGGGCAGCGATAGTGATTTAAAAATCATGGAAGCTGCTGCACAAATTTTAAAACAGTTTGAAATTCCTTATGAAATTACCATTGTTTCTGCACATCGCACTCCATTGAGAATGGTCGAATATGCATCAACTGCTATTGAGCGTGGACTACAAATAATCATTGCTGGTGCCGGAGGAGCTGCACATTTACCCGGTATGGTTGCCTCTCTAACCATAATTCCTGTTATTGGAGTTCCTGTAAAGTCTTCCAATTCCATTGATGGATGGGATTCTGTACTGTCTATTTTGCAAATGCCGAATGGTGTTCCGGTGGCAACGGTGGCTTTGGATGCTGCAAAAAACGCTGGCATATTAGCGGCAGAAATTGTCGCGATTTCAGACAAATCCGTAGCAAAAAAATTAACAGCGTTTAAAAAAGAAATGCAGGTGGAAGTGGAAAGGAAAGCAGAGTCACTTATTCACAATGGGAATTTTTAAATTCAGAATTTGTCATATTTATTGTTTTGCTGACATGAATTGAAATGGGTTTGTTGGTAAATATCCTTTCCAATAGTTAGCATTTGAGGGTTACCTGCTATTTCAACTTTTTTCAAAAATTCCATAATAAAATGAGACCTTGCGCCCCTGTTTTCATTTTTACTAATTTGAAAAAAATAATTTTTTCAACATATTCTTTTGAATGTTCAGTATCATTACCGGTAGTATAGTTTTAAGTCTTTTGCACGCTACGATTCCCAATCATTGGCTGCCGGTAATCGCTATTGGCAAAAAGGAAAAATGGAGTTTACAGGAAGTGACTCAGGTCACGTTTATATCAGCCATTGCGCATGGAATCAGCACGGTTATTATTGGAATCATACTTGCTTTTATTGGCGCACAATTGGCCGACAATATTGAATATTTTACCCATTTTTTTGCGCCCTTGATTTTAATTGTTTTGGGAATTATTTTTATTTACCGACATCACACGCACCGTCATTTTCATTTAGACGAAAACATCAAAAAAAAACATTCTAAAAAGAAAATTATTATTGCATTGGTACTGGCGATGTTTTTATCGCCATGTATGGAAATTGAAGCCTATTTTTTATTGGCCGGCACGCAGCAAAAATGGCTTCTCTGGTTTATTGCTGCATTATATTTGATTATTACAACACTTGGAATGGTGCTGCTCGTGCGTTTGGCTTATCTTGGAATTTTGAAACTCAATTGGCATTCTTTGGAACACAATGCGGGAATTGTTACCGGAATTACATTGGTAGCAACAGGCATTCTGGCTTTTTTCGTACACTAAAAAGTTATGAAGGCGCCAACTTTTAAAAAGTTGGTAACCTTTGAGCCCGTTTCTTTGCATTTTATTTTTTACCACTTAAGTTTGCATCTATTTTTTTTAAAAATGAAAGTTACCGATCATATAAAAGAATCAAAAGGAACCGCTATTTCTTTTGAAATTCTGCCACCATTAAAAGGCAAAACGATTGAATCTATTTACAATCATTTGGATCCTTTGATGGAATTTAAACCTGCATTTATCAATGTTACTTATCACCGCAGCGAACAGGTTTTCAAAAAAAGAGCGGATGGCAGTTTTGAGAAAGTTGAAATTCGTAAAAGGCCCGGAACTGTAGGGATTTGCGCGGCTATTATGAATCATTATAAAGTGGATGCGGTTCCACACTTAATCTGTGGCGGATTTAATCTTCAGGAAACAGAGAATGCATTAATTGATCTGGCCTTTCTTGGCATTGATAATGTTTTATTGCTTCGTGGTGACGCAGCAAAAAATGAAGCAGTTTTTGAACCCGAAGAAAACGGCCATGCTTATGCCATTGATCTTTTAAAGCAAACCGTAAACCTGAATAACGGTATTTACCTGGAGGATGATATACGCGACGGTTATAAAACACAGTTTTGTATTGGCGTTGCGGGCTATCCTGAAAAACATTTTGAAGCACCCAATATGCAAAGTGATTTGAGATATCTAAAAATGAAAGTTGATGCTGGTGCCGATTACATTACCACGCAAATGTTTTTCGATAATCAGAAATATTTTGATTTTGTAAAAAAATGCAGGGAAGTGGGAATTGAAATTCCCATTATTCCCGGGTTAAAACCAATCACTTCAAAAAAACAACTGACAGTTTTACCTCGTACTTTTCATGTGGATATTCCAACAGAACTGAGCAACGAAATTATAAAATGCAAAACGGATGCTGATGTAGAAACTGTAGGAACGGAGTGGTTATTGGAACAATCCAAAGAGCTTAAAAAAGCCGGCGTTCCGGTGTTGCATTATTATACTTTGGGCAAACCAAACGTTATTGTAAAAGTTGCCAAGCAAATTACTTAATCTTTAAAAATCGTCATAAAAAAAGGTTGTGAACTTCAGCTCACAACCTTTTTTTATAAAGCAAATATTATATTATCTGCCACCAAAAGGAATTCCCAAAGAAATACTCCAGGTGCGGTATTTATCTTTATCATTTGCACTGTTGTTTGTTTGAGTTGAATTAATCTTTGCAAGGCCTAATCCATAATTTGCTTTGATTAATATTTTTCCCAAATCAATGCCTGCGCCTGCATTCACGCCATAATCAAATCTTTTAAGTTTGGAATATGCCTGGTCATTTTCTGTGGGATCTGTACTGGTAAATTGTATATTCTTTGAAGAATTAATGGACACACCTGCTAACTGCCCTTCTACTTTGGATTTGCCCGCTATTCCCATAGCAACGTAGGGGCCTGCGTTGATAAAAATATTTGAGGTAGCATTCGCAAGCGGTAAACGAACCACTAAATTCACGGGTAGTTCAAGATAAAGCGGATTAAAAGTGGCTTTGTAATAATTTGCACCCGATCCGCTTTCAGTTTTTGAACCTCTGCCATCAAGAAGCAACCCGGTTTCCAAAGCAACAGGCTCTGCTATGTTTGAGCGTACCAGCACTCCCGCATTAAATGTGGTGAGCATGTGGGCTTTTTCCGTTGATCCAGAGTTTGAGGTGCTGATGTTTGCAAGGTTTACACCTCCCTGCACATAGATACGTTGTGATTTTGCAGATGTGAAGATGCCAACACATAATGCAATGGCTATTAACTTTTTCATTTAATGGGTTTTTAGTTTTTAAAGAGTTTAGTATTTGGACAAAGTTTTCAAAAAGTTTGCCAATGGCAAAAAAATAAAAGCACAAGCGATATAATTATTTGCTAAAAGAAGTTTTTTTAAACACTTCATTTTTCAGACCTTCCGTTTTTTAAACACTTTTTTTTATCGTAAACTTTTTAAAATGAATTTTAAAAGTACTCTGCTTTTAATGACTTTCTTTTGTTTTTTAAATTCAATATCTGCTCAAAAAAATGAGAAATCATTGTATGATCCGCAAGAGTTATTTGCTCAGGATTTTTATACAAAAAATGGAAATGAATTTCGTTCTGCAAATGGAGCGCCCGGTCCAAAATATTGGCAAAACCGTGCTGACTACACACTTCAGGCGATGATAGATACTGTTGAAAATATTCTTGATGGCAGGGAAACGATTACTTATACCAACAACAGTCCGGATAATTTATCATCCTTATGGCTGCAAATGGATCAGAACACTTATCGAAAAGATGCCCGTTCCAGGTTTTATAGTACCCGCATTGCAAATGGTGCTACAGATGGGTACCAGATTGAAAATATAACGATTGAATTTAAAGGCAAAACTTTAAAAGCCGATTATATCATCAATGATACAAGGATGCAAATTCGTTTGCCACAGTTTCTTTCATCAAAAGAAAAAATTAAGATCAACATTAAATATCATTACGCCATTCCGGGACCTTTTGGTAACCGAACGGATTTCTGTTCAACAAAAATTGGAAAGATTTATGAAATAGCGCAATGGTATCCAAGAATGTGTGTTTATGACGATTTGGAAGGATGGAGCACATTGCCATTTCTGGGAAGTGGCGAATTTTATTGTGAGTATGGCGATTTCGATTACTCCGTTACGGTACCTGCAGGAATGATCGTTGCAGGTAGCGGGGAATTGCAAAATGAAAAAGAAGTATTAACTGCCACACAAATTGAAAGATTAAATGCGGCCCGAAAAAGTGATAAGACCATCATGATTCGTACTGAAAAAGAAGTAAATGATGCAGCAGGAAAAAGTCGAAATAAAAAATCCGTAACCTGGCATTTTAAAATGGCCAACACACGTGACGTCGCATTTGGTGCAAGCTCTGCTTATGTTTGGGATGCAGCAAAAGTAAATTTACCCGATGGAAAGAAATGTTTGGCCATGTCTGTTTACCCGGTAGAAAGCGCGGGAGAAGATGCATGGGGTAGAGCCACAGAATATTTAAAAAAATCCATAGAATATTTTTCAGAAAAATGGTATGTGTACCCATACCCCGTTGCAGTGAATGAAGCGGGAAGAGCCGGGGGAATGGAATCCCCGGGAATTGTTTTTGATGGCATGAATGCAAAAAAAGGAAACCTGTATTGGGTTACGGCACATGAAATCGGCCACAACTGGTTTCCGATGATCGTTGGCAGCGATGAAAGGCGCTATCCCTGGATGGATGAAGGCTTCAATACTTTTATAGATGTGTATGCCGCGGATGAATTTAATCATGGAGAATATGCACCGAAACGGGATGGGGAATATGCACCCGGAAAAGGAAATCCTGCAGATGAAATTATTCCATTGCTGAAAGATTCTGCTGCACCTTCGATGATGGCAAGAGCAGATATGCTTACAGAAAAATATCGCCATCCTTTGGTTTATTTTAAACCAGCATTCGGTTTGGTCATGCTTCGTGAAATTGTTTTAGGCCCTGACCGTTTTGATTATGCTTTTAAAAAATACATCGAACGCTGGGCATACAAACATCCATCGCCTGATGATTTTTTCAGAACAATGGATAATGAAGCCGGAGAAAGCCTTTCATGGTTTTGGAAAGAATGGTTTTATCACAACTGGCAATTGGATCTTGCCGTTCAATCTGTTTCTTATCCTGGTAATGACGCAAAAAATGGCGTAGATATTACCGTTGCCAATTTGCAAAAAATGGCCATGCCGTTCACGCTTGAAATTGTTTTTAAGGATGGCAGCAAAGAAACTTTACAATTGCCTGTGGAAACATGGATGCAAAGTGATACTCATAAAATTCATCTGCCAATTACACAACCGGTTGAATCAGTAATCATTGATCCGGAAAATAAATTGCCTGACAGCAATAGAATGAATAACGTTTGGAAAGGATAAAGCACACTGTTTCTCATTAATAAAAAACAAACTTTATGAACTTTCAACAGTTGGTTTCAACCATACAGGTTGCTTCAAATGAATTGCAGCGAAGCGCTGCAAAGGCAGTAAACGTTCATCTTACCATTCGAAACTGGTTGGTCGGTTTTTATATTGTCGAATTTGAACAAAAAGGTAAGGATAGAGCAGAAGAATATGGAAGTAATTTACTTGGCCGGCTAGCAGAAGAAATTAAAGTAAAAGGATTAGCTACTACCAATCTCAAACAATGCTGGCAGTTTTATTTGATGTACCCAAAAATGCTTGCCGGCTTAAGTCAGAAATTATTCGGGTAATTCCCAAACCAATTGGTCAGACGCTGTCTGACCAATTCATAGTAGAAGAGTATCAAATTCGTCAGTCGACACCTGACGAATTACCTTCTTGCGAAAATCTTTTGAGAGACTGAATAAAAAACTGTCAAACCCTGATGAATAAAGACGTAGCGGAATGCCGCTAACTTCTTGTGTTTCCGCTACTTTTGATGAAGCACCAAAAATTTTTTTAAACAATAAAATAAAATGAACAAAAAACTTTTGCTTTGGAGTATTGTTGTTGCACTCGGCGGATTTTTGTTTGGCTTTGATGTGGCGGTTATTTCCGGAGCCGAACAAGATATTAAAAGGGTTTGGGAACTGAGCGATGTACTTCACGGCATTGCAATCGGCGTTGCACTGTACGGTACTGTCTTCGGTGCTTTGTCAGGTGGTATTCCTGCTACCAAATGGGGAAGGAAGAAAACTTTGCTCTGGATCGGTATATTATACCTGGTATCTGCTTTGGGTTCGGCAATTGCTCCCGGTGTTTATATTTTTATGGCATTTCGTTTACTGGGTGGTTTTGCAATCGGCGCTTCTTCGGTGGTTGCTCCTATGTATATCTCCGAAATTGCGCCGGCAAAAAACAGGGGAAAATTAGTGGCCACTTTTCAGTTTAATATTGTTTTTGGAATTCTGATGGCTTATTTATCAAACTATTTACTCCAGGGGGTCGGTGGCAATAATAGCTGGCGTTTGATGCTTGGAATCGTTGCAATTCCAGCTTTAATTTACAGCATCCTGGTGTTTTTTATACCGGAAAGTCCGCGGTGGTTGATCGTTCATAGAGGAGATTATAACACAGCGGGGAAAATATTAGCAGTAAGTGATCCTGTTGGGGTTGATGAAGCGATTGATGCGCTTCGTAAATCAATTGGTGAGGAAAAGCACAAAGAAAAGCTTTCGGCTTTCTTTAAAAGGAAATACAATTTCCCGATTTTTTTGGCGGTAATGATTGCTTTTTTTAACCAAATGTCAGGCATTAACGCGGTTATTTATTTTGCTCCGCGCGTTTTTGAATTGGCCGGGATCAGTAAGCAAGGCGCTTTCCTTCAAAGCGTGGGAGTAGGATTGGTCAATCTTGTTTTTACAATGCTCGGCTTGTATCTCATAGACAGGTTAGGACGCAAAATTCTAATGCTGATCGGTTCCATTGGCTACATCATTTCCCTGGTATCTGTTGCTGCCGCTTTTTATCTGAATCACGTGGGAGGAATGATGGTTCCATTGCTCCTCTTTTTATTTATTGCCTCTCATGCAATCGGACAGGGCGCGGTTATATGGGTGTTGATTTCGGAAGTTTTTCCAAACAGTGTGCGTGCTTATGGACAATCCCTCGGTGCCTCTACTCATTGGGTCATGGCGGCAATTATTACTACATTGTTTCCAATACTGGCCGTAAAAATCGGGCCGGCACCTATCTTTGCTTTTTTTGCTTTTATGATGGTGATCCAGCTATTGTGGGTAATATTCATCATGCCGGAAACCAAAGGCAAATCGCTTGAAGAATTAGAAGCAAAACTGATTAAAAAATAATTCTGATGGAGAATACAAAACACCATACCGTAATTTGTTTCGGAGAAGTTCTTTGGGATATACTTCCTTCAGGCGCGGTTCCTGGCGGTGCTCCGATGAACGTTACTTACCATCTTCATAAACTTCAAAAAAATCCTGCATTAATTACCAGAATTGGAGACGATGAAAAAGGAAAAGAACTGAAACAAATCTTTTCTTCAAAAGGTGTTTGTACTGATTTTTTTCAATTGGATCATCAGCATGAAACCGGAAAAGTTTATGCAAACATGAACGACGAACACGAAGTAGTTTATGACATTGTAAAGCCTGCTGCCTGGGATTTTATTTCATGGGATGAATCGCTGAATAAAGCAGTGTCAAATGCTGAGTATTTTATTTATGGAAGCCTCGCTTCGAGAAATGAAACTTCTAAAAACACCCTTTTTCAATTATTGGAATCTGCAAATAAAAAAGTACTGGACATCAATCTGAGACGCCCACATTTTAACCAAAAAATAGTTGAAGAATTGATTTCAAAAGCAGATTTTCTCAAGCTGAATCTTTCTGAGCTGCAATTAATATCAACATGGTATTTTAATTACAAAGAATTAGAAGATCAGGCAAGAGCTGTAATGAATAAATTTACTCTGCATGAAATAGTGGTTACTTTAGGTGCTCACGGAGCGGTATTGTTTTCTGAAGGAAAGGAGTATCATCATCAGGGTTTCAAAGTAAAAGTAAAAGATACGATTGGCAGCGGCGATGCTTTTTTAGCAGGACTTATTTCAAAATGGATAGATAATTCTTTGCCGCAATCCGCATTACAATTTGCAAGTGGTTTAGGTGCATTCATTGCCGGTAAAACGGGGGGCTGCCCTGATTATAAAGTAGAGGAAATAGATAATTTTATCAGGGAAATGAAATGAAAAATTGAAAACCAGAAAACACGATATTTCTTTATTTACTGCCTTTCTTTTTTATGCTACTTTAATTGATGCTCTCACCATTTTTCTAAATCTGAAACTTAAAAAAACTGCTGAAAAAGTAAGGCCGGTAATAAATCCGGTCCAGATACCGGCAGCGCCCATTTTAAAACAAAAAGCTAACAGACAGCCCACCGGAATTCCAATCGCCCAATAAGCAATAGCGATAAAAACAGTAGGAATTTTTACATCTTTTATACCTCTCAGCAAACCTGCACTGATGGCCTGTGTACTGTCGGAAATCTGGAACAAGGCTGCAAATAAAAGTAAATACGCAGCCATCGAAACCACTTCTGCATTATCATTAAACACATAAGGCAATTGAAAACGAAATATGATAAAAACAGAGGCGCAAAATGTACCATAAATCAAAGCCATGATGATAGTGCTTTTTCCAATCGCATTTATTAATGGCCAATCATTGCGGCCAAACGTATTGCTGGCGCGAATAGAACCAGCCTGCGATAATCCCATCGAAACCATAAAAGTTAAAGAAGCGATACTTAATGCAATCTGGTGAGCTGCCTGTTCTACTGCCCCGATTGTTCCAATCAAAATGCCTGAAATGGCGAATGCTCCGGCTTCCATGGTGATTTGAAAACTGCTTGGAATGCCAATATCCAATAGTTCTTTGATGGTTTGCCATTTTAATTTCCAAACGATACTTCTGACCGCTACATATCTTCTGAAAGTACGGTGATATAATATGATTAAGGCAAGAACAATAAAGATTAAAATCCGTGTGATTAATGTTCCCCAGCCAGCGCCGAGCAATTCCATCCTTGGAAATCCCCAATTACCATAAATTAAAAGCCAGTTTAAAAAAATATTTATGGGAAGGGCAGACAATGAAAGAATCATCGCCGTTTTTGTATGTTCCAATCCATCAGTAAATTGTTTCAGAGCTAGAAACAGTAACATTGGAATGACGGACCAGCCCATAATTTGCATATAAGGCAAAGCAAGCCGGGCAACGGTTGGATCCTGATCAAGGTGAAATAAAATATTTTTACTGAACTCTATTACCAGTGAAATAATCACTGCAGAAATAGCACAAACCCAGAACCCGTTATACAAATAATGGCTTACCAATTTCTTATCTCTTCTTCCGTTTGCCATTGATACCATTTGCGAAACAGAAATGGTAATTCCGATTCCAAAAACATAAGGAATATTGATCACACTCATCACCAAAGCCGCTGCTGCAAGCTGTTTGTAGCTTACAGCGCCCACCATCGCCGTATCAATGATGCCCAGCGACATTTGAGCTACTTCTCCCAATATAATGGGAAAAGCAAGTTTCAATGTTTTTTGTGCCTGGGTGAGAAGCATGATTTGTTTTATCTTTTTTTTTGAAAAAAAGGGCGGCGAAGATAAGATTTTTGAAGGCAGCGAATGCTGATTTTTGTTTTGCGAAATTCTGTTGTGCACCTCAAAATTCAGAAAGTAATGATTTTTATTCAACATAACTTAAATTTGCAACCTTAATTTAAAATCAAAAACAAAATAACTATGGACACAGTAAGAGTTGCAATAAACGGTTTTGGCAGAATTGGCCGTTTGGTATTCAGGCAGATTTATAATATGGAAGGGATTGATGTAGTGGCGATAAATGATTTGACAAGTCCAAAACAATTGGCTCATTTATTAAAATATGACAGTGCGCAGGGAAGATTCGAGGGTGAAGTAAAAAGTACTGATAATTCAATCGTCGTAAATGGCGAAGAAATAAAAATCTATGCACAGCGTGATCCGGCACAAATTCCGTGGGGCGCAGATAATGTGGATGTAGTAATAGAGAGCACTGGTTTCTTTACTGATAAAACCAAAGCTGAAGCACATATTACTGCCGGAGCAAAAAGGGTAGTGATTTCTGCGCCTGCAACCGGCGGCGTAAAAACTATTGTTTTTAATGTAAATCATAACATCCTCGATGGAAGCGAAACCATTATTTCATGCGCGTCCTGCACTACCAACTGCCTGGCGCCAATGGCAAAAGTGCTG
>JBQCFO010000091.1:0-2624 GCA_051959055.1 Ginsengibacter sp.
TCCGTAGGGGGAATTTAAGTATATTCACCCGGCGAGATGAAATATATCAACGACTGGAAAACCATCAGCGCTTTACAGGTACCAATGAATGTTTTTGATACACGACTGCTTACACAAAATTTAATGGAAATATTGATTCAAAATGACGTGAAGGTTTTTATCAGGAGCATTTATCTGCAAGGTTTAATTCTGATGGATGAAAATCAGGTTCCCGATCATTTGTCTTTTGCAAAAGCTCCGTTGCAGCAATTGAGAAAAATCGCTGCATCAGTAAACAAAGAAATAAAAGAGATTGCTTTTTCTTTTGTAAGAGATACACCAGGCGTAACCAGCCTGGTAATTGGTGCAGAAACCATTGGCCAATTGAAAGAAAATCTTGCATTGTTATCCGGTCCCCCTTTAAGAAAGGAGGTTTATTCCGGCATTTTAAACAGGTTTAAAGACATATCTGAAGAGTTGATTACGCCGGCTCTTTGGAATAAAAAAAAATAAGTAATGAATACGCTGAAACTATTTGACCTCAGTAATAAGGTTGCCATTGTCACCGGCGGCACTGGTTTGTTTGGCAAGCCGATCTCCCTTTCTTTGGCAGAAGCGGGAGCGCATGTAATCATTGCATCAAGAAATGTTGAAAAATGCAAGTTTGTTGCTGAAGAACTCAATCAGTCAGGTTATAAAGCTGAAGGAGCCTTTCTTGACTTATCAGATGAAAAAAGCATTGATGATTTGATAAAATCAATTATTAAACAACATCAACGTATTGATATACTGGTCAATAATTCGGTATCGCGGGACGGTTATAAAAAACTGGAGGAAACTTCAAAGGAGGATTGGGAGAAGTCACAGCAAATTAATTCTACCGGCCTTATGTTGATTAATAAAGCTGTGATACAGCACATGATAACCCAAAAATCAGGCAGTATCATTAACATTGGTTCCATACAAGGCGCAGTCGGACCAAACTTCGAAGTTTATGGCAGTACAGGTATGACAAGCCCGCTCAACTATACCTATGATAAATGGGGTATGGTTGGATTGACCAAATGGATGGCAAACTATTACGGTAAATATAACATACGGGTAAATTGTATTAGTCCCGGTGGCTACGGTCCGGGCATTGAAGCGAGTTTTGGAGAGAATGAATTTACGCACAATTATAAAAAACTGACACCGCTTGGACGCTTTGCTACCGATGACGACATTAAAGGAGCGATTGTTTTTTTAGCTTCTGATGCTTCTTCTTACATCACGGGTCACAATCTTTTGGTAGATGGAGGCTGGACCAGTTGGTAGCGCAAAAACTAACTCATGAATACATTTAAAAATCTTCCTGTTGCCGGTAAAAATCTTCCACCAAAAGCGTGGCAGGTGGTTTTCTTATTATTTTTTGTGGGATTATTAAATTATCTCGACCGCAATACCATTACGACGATGCACACTTCCATTACCGAGGCGATACCGATGTCGGATAAGCAATTCAGTTTATTGACAGCGGTTTTCCTTTGGGTGTATGGAATCTTTAGTCCGTTTGCGGGATTTTTGGCAGATAAATTTGGCCGCAGCAGAATTATTATCAGCAGTCTTTTTATCTGGTCGTTGGTTACCTGGCTTACTGCTCACGCTACTAATTTTCCGCAGTTGTTGGCAACGCGGGCTCTGATGGGACTTAGCGAAGCGTGTTATATACCGGCAGCGCTTGCGCTGATTGCCGATTATCATAAAGGCCCGACACAATCTACCGCGATGGGAATTCATATGGCTGGTGTTTTTATTGGCGCGAGCCTTGGTTTTATAGGTGGATGGATAGCGCAGGAGCACACCTGGAATCTTGCTTTTACCATCTTTGGCCTGGTTGGAATTGTGTATGCTTTTTTCGTCGCCTTTCTTCTAAAAGATCTTCCGCCGCAATATTCTGCCGGCGATGACGAAAAAAAAGAAACTGACCAGCGAAAGAACAATTTTTTTAAAACGATGAAAGTTTTATTCAGCAACCGGTCGTTTTATTATATGCTCGGCTTTTGGAGTTTATTGAGTATCATCTCCTGGCTAATTACCGCATGGCTTCCCACTTTTTATATCCAGCATTTTAATCTGTCGCAGAAAATTGCCGGCGTTTATGCCACAGCTTACTTGTATCCGGCTTCTGTCGTAGGTCTCATTCTGGGAGGCGTGCTCGCTGATAAATGGAGCAAAAAAACGATCAGGTCGAGAATGCTGGTACCGGCATTTGGATTGGCTATTGCTACACCTGCCGTATTGATTGCAGGAGCGACTTCGGTTCTTTGGGTTGCTATTATTTTCTTTATATTCTATGCGGTAAGCAAGGCATTCAGTGATACCAATATGATGCCCATACTGAGCACGATTACGGATAAAAACAGCAGGGCTACCGGCTACGGCATTTTAAATCTTTTCAGTTGCATTATCGGTGGCCTCAGCATTTATGCAGGTGGCTATTTAAGAGACGCGGATATCAGCTTTAGTACGATTTTTAAGTCTGCAGCTTTACTCATGCCGATATGTATCGTATTGTTACTACTCATTAAACCTAAAAAAAACTTATAAAAAAAACTTATGGAAAATCAAGGAAGATATCAGAAATCAGCAGAATTATTAGAAAGATC
>JBQCFO010000092.1:0-9258 GCA_051959055.1 Ginsengibacter sp.
AGCATTATATCAAAGATGTAAAATCGAAAGATTTTCCAAATGCAAAAGAACAATATTAAATTCAACGTTCAAAGTTGAAGGTTGCGACTTTCATAACTTTGAACCTTCAACATTGAACCTTTAACTTTCAACCTTCAACTCTGAATATGCAAAATTTTCTAAAAGAATTAAAAATCTCTGAATTAAATAAAGGTGTTTCTACCGGCACAAAATGGATTTCTGCTTCCGGCGAAAAAATAAAATCCTCTTCCCCTGTTGATGGCAAACTGATTGCAACAGTGAATGCGTGTGATAAAAGAAGTTTTGATTATGTAGTCGAAACAGCACAAAATGCTTTCCTCGAATGGCGTGCATGGCCGGCGCCAAAGCGCGTAGAAATTATCCGTCAAATAGGAAATGAACTTAGAAAGAATAAGACAATATTAGGGAAATTAGTAAGTTATGAAATGGGGAAAAGCCTCCAGGAAGGCATGGGGGAAGTGCAGGAAATGATTGATATTTCTGATTTGGCGCTAGGGCTTTCCAGGCAACTTTATGGGCTCACCATGCATAGTGAAAGGCCGGGGCACAGAATGTATGAGCAATATCATCCTTTGGGAATTGTAGGAATTATTTCAGCATTCAATTTTCCTGTGGCAGTATGGAGCTGGAACAGCCTGATAGCAATGGTTTGCGGCGATGTATGCATTTGGAAACCATCAGAAAAAACACCGCTTTGCGGAATTGCGTGCCAGAACATTATTTCAAAAGTCTTTAAAGAAAATAATGTTCCTGAAGGCGTATGCAATTTGGTAACCGGAGGCCGTGAAATTGGAGAATGGATTTGTAACGAGCCAAAAATTGCCCTTGTTTCAGCAACGGGTTCTACAAGAATGGGAAAAGCGGTAAGCGCCGCTGTTGGTGCAAGGCTGGGAAAAAGTTTACTGGAGCTTGGTGGAAATAATGCTATCATCATTTCAAAAGAATCTGATTTAAATATTGCCTTGGTCGGATGTTTATTTGGCGCTGTAGGTACTGCAGGACAACGTTGCACCACCACCCGCAGATTAATCATCCATGAAGATATTTATGATGCTTTCAAAAAGAAACTTGTAAATGCGTATAAACAATTAAAAATTGGGGATCCGCTAAAAGAAGAAAATCATGTGGGGCCATTAATAGATGGGGATGCCGTAACAGCATATCTGAATGCTATTGAACAAATAAAAAAACAAGGTGGAAAAATGGCATTGTCCGGTGGCACACTTTCAGGTAAAGGATTTGAAAGCGGATGCTATGTAAAACCTTGCATTGCAGAAGTTACTAATGATATGGAGATTGTCCAACATGAAACTTTTGCCCCGATTTTGTATTTAATAAAATATAAAACCCTGGAAGAAGCCATTGCTCTCCAGAACGCTGTACCACAGGGATTATCCAGCGCCATTTTTACATTAAATCTTCGCGAAGCAGAAACATTTCTTTCCAATGCAGGAAGCGATTGTGGAATAGCAAATGTAAATATTGGAACTTCAGGAGCGGAAATTGGCGGTGCTTTTGGTGGCGAAAAAGAAACCGGTGGCGGAAGAGAAAGCGGCAGTGATGCATGGAAAGTTTATATGCGGAGGCAAACAAACACCATCAATTATTCTGATACACTTCCATTGGCACAAGGGATCAAGTTTACGGTGTAGTAAGATAAATTTAATTCAAAAAAAAGTCCGGAACCGCTTCATTGCTCTTCCGGACTTTTGTGTAAATTATTAACCCAATTTAGCAGGAGAAAAATATCTTTTATTCTCCATACGAATCCCTGAACCTATAAATATTATTTAATTATTTTAAATGGCGATATATCTCAAAATAAATTCTGAATATTTGTGCTCTTATAAATTAAAAAATTAAAATGATAAAAAGAATTAAACGGATTTTTATAGGAATGGCGCTGATGGCTTCATTGCCTTTTTACTCTTTTGCGCAAATGGATTCTGCTTCAGCAGATACAAAAAAAGTTGCCCCAAATGATTGGTACCAACTTGACAGAACTGCTACCGGTTATTACGGCATCAGTCTTGATAAAGCTTATGATTTTTTGAAAGGAAGAACAAGCAAAACAGTTTTGGTTGCGGTAATTGACAGCGGAGTAGATACGTTACAGGAAGATTTAAAACCTATACTCTGGCGCAATCCAAAAGAAATTCCGGGAAATGGAATTGATGATGATCACAATGGTTATGTGGATGACGTATATGGCTGGAATTTCCTAGGAGGAAAAGATGGAAGAAACGTTCACCAGGATTCTTACGAAGCAGCAAGGGTTTACTGGAAATTAAAAGATAAATACAGTGATAAAAGTGTGGATACAACCACAATGAATGCTGCACAGAAAGCGGAATACGCTACGTTTCTGAGAGCAAAGGATGATGTAACAAAAGGCATTGACCCTGCCGAGCTTTTACAAATGCAAAGGATATTGCCGATTCTCGAAAAAGGTGATTCTGTTATACAAAAAGACCTGGGCAAAACAGAGTTTACCGGAAAAGATGTTCAGGGTTATTCCTCACAGGACCCTGATGCGAAGATCGCATCAGCCATTTATCTGAACATGGCCAAAGCGAATAAAAATTACGATATTTCCAACACGGATATCCTTGATTATCTGCGTGGACAAATCCGGAAAGGCGAAGCTGCTTCTACACCTCCGGAAGATTTCCGGGATGAAATTGTAAAAGACAATCCAAATGATATCAATGATCGTAATTACGGAAACAATGACGTGATGGCTGGCACTCCTTCTCATGGCACTCATTGTTCAGGGATTATTGGTGCTGTTAGAAATAATGGTTTAGGTATGAATGGAATTGCCGATAATGTACGCATCATGATGCTGCGTGCTGTTCCTGATGGAGATGAGCATGATAAAGATATTGCCAATGCAATTCGTTATGCGGTTGACAATGGCGCACAAGTAATCAGCATGAGTTTCGGCAAAGGATTTTCTCCACAGAAAAGTTGGGTAGATGATGCGGTAAAATATGCGCAAAGTAAAGGAGTTCTTCTTGTTCATGCCGCAGGCAATGATGCAAAAAATATTGATTCAACAGAAAATTTTCCAAATCCTGTTTTCCTTGATGGTTCTGGTGTTGCCAAAAATTTTATTACTGTTGGCGCAAGCGGCGATGCTACGAATGGTGGCTTCACTGCAAGTTTTAGTAATTATGGAAAAAAATCTGTTGACGTATTTGCTCCTGGTGTAAATATTTATTCTACTCTGCCGGGCGGAAATAAATATGGCGCTATGTCGGGTACCAGTATGGCAACTCCCGTAGTAGCAGGCGTTGCAGCTTTGATACTCGAATATTTCCCTGACCTAAGCGCTGAACAGGTTAAATATGTAATTGAAAAATCTGCTGAACCGGTTACTGAAAAAGTAAAATTGCCAGGTACTGAAGATAGTGTAAACCTTTCCGATATATCTGTTACAGGCGGCGAAGTAAATGCCTACAATGCAGTGAAACTGGCTTCTACATTGAAAGGAGAACGCAGCAAAGATGCAAATGGATCCGACAAAATGGATAAGCAAAGCAAGAGAAAGAAAAGAAGAGCCTGATTTTGACTGAAAGAAACTGACTAACCGGCAGATAAAACTGCCGGTTTTTTAATGCAGCAAACAAAACAATAACCCAAATTCTTATTTTTTATTTTAATGGCAAAAGAATTCTGAAAACTGTTATTTTGCAACTTACCATTCTGAAATTTTTAACTACACAAGATTCATTTATGAAATTTTTTTGCTTTTCGTTTTTTGTACTTGCATTTTCATCTACAATTGCACAGCAACCCCAGGCTTTAACTGCAAAAGATTATCAGCACGCAGCAGGTTTTTTGTCATTTAACACCCAAAAATCTGTAGATCATTCAACTGTAAGGCCACACTGGCTTTCAGACGACAAATTTTGGTATCGCGATTTAAATGCAAATGGCAGTGAGTTTATATTAGTAATGCCATCAACAGGAAAACGTAGTGCCGCGTTTGACCAGCAAAAACTCGCAACCTCTCTTTCTTCAGCAACCGGTAAAAAATATGAAGCGAAGATGTTGCCCTTTGAAACATTCACTTTTTCCGCTGATGAACATGCTATTTTTTTTAATGCCAATGGAAGGCAATGGAAATGTGACCTTCAGAATTACCAATGTACCCAGGAGGTTTCTGCAAAAGAAAGTAATTATCGCCCTGAAAGAAATGAAGTTGTTTCTCCTGACGGAAGGAAATACGCTTTTATCAAAGATTATAATTTATGGGTAAAAGATTTAGCAACGGGAAAAGAAAAGCAACTTACTACTGACGGGATAAAAAATTTTGGATATGCAACAGATAATGCCGGATGGAAACATAGTGATGCCGCTATTCTTCGATGGTCGCCTGACTCCAGGAAAATAGCCACTTTCCAGCAGGATGAACGCAAGGTTGGAGATATGTACCTGGTGACAACCAACGTTGGGCATCCCGAGTTGAAGGCATGGAAATACCCATTACCGGGAGATTCAAATGTGACGATGATCCAACGGGTGATCATCAATGTGGATACACCAAAAGTAATCCGCTTACAGATTCCTGCAGATTTTCATCGGATCAATTTAAGTGATGATATATCGGGTAGCGGCACTTTAAATGACGTGGATTGGAATCCTGACGGTAGCCAGCTTGCTTTTGTTTCAACCTCGCGTGATCATAAGAATGAAAAATTCCGCATTTCTGATGCAAACACTGGTACAATTCGTGAAGTGTTTGAAGAAACAGTGTCTACACAATATGAATCTGGTCAGGGCGCTATAAACTGGCGTTATTTACCAAAATCAAATGAGATCATCTGGTATTCTGAAAGTGATAATTGGGGTCATTTATATTTATACGATTCCCATACAGGCAAAATGAAAAACCAAATAACCAAAGGCGATTTTGTAGTTACAAAATTGTTGAAAGTGGATGAAAAAAAACGCCAGTTATATTTCCTTGCTGATGGAAAAGAATCTGTTAACCCCTATTTCACACAGTTTTACAGAGTTGATTTTAATGGAAAAAATCTGACCCTGCTTACTCCCGAAACAGGCAATCATTCCATTACTTTATCGCCTTCTGAAAAATACTTCATCGACAGCTATTCGCAACCCGATGTTCCTGCAGTGATTGTGTTGAGAGATTTGAATGGAAAGTTAATTTCTACTCTTGAAAAAGAAGATGTTTCCAGGTTGAAATCTACAGGCTGGCAGCCTCCAAAACCTTTTTCTGTAAAAGCGGCTGATGGTAAAACGGATTTGTATGGATTGATGTTTACTCCAACGAATCTGCAGCCAAATAAAAAATATCCGGTAATTGATTATATCTATCCGGGTCCCCAGGGCGGAAGTGTGGGTAGCTGGTCTTTTGTAGCTTCACGTGGTGATCACCAGGCACTGGCAGAACTTGGTTTTGTGGTGGTATTGATTGAAGGAACCTGTAATCCTTTGCGCTCCAAAAGCTTTCATGATATGTGCTATGGAAATATGGCAGAAAATACATTGTCCGACCAGATTGCGGGTATCAGGCAATTGGCCGGAAAATATGATTATCTTGATACAAGCCGCATTGGAATATGGGGACATTCAGGTGGAGGGTTTGCTACTGCTGCGGCTATGTTTCGTTATCCGGATTTCTTTAAAGTCGGCATTTCTGAATCAGGAAATCATGACAACAGGAATTATGAAGAGGACTGGGGCGAAAGATATATCGGCCTTTTGAAAACAGGCGAAAATGGTGTATCAAATTATGAACCGCAGGCAAATCAGATTTATGCGAAAAACCTAAAAGGCAAGCTGATGCTCGCTCATGGAATGATGGATGATAATGTGCCGCCTTTCAATACAATGCTAGTAGTAGAGGCATTGGAAAAAGCCAATAAAGATTTTGACCTGGTAATTTTTCCAAACAGCAGGCATGGCTACGGCCCGCTCTCAACCTATATGATGCGCCGCAGATGGGATTATTTTGTAAAAAATCTTCTTGGGGCAGATCATCCGAAAGAATATGATTTTAAATTTTCAGGAGATCCCAGGAATCCGTGATTTTTGAAAACAGGAATTAAAGTTATTTGTTTGCTTACTGTAGCTTACAGACCTAACAGGTTTTATAGACATAACAGGTTTTAAAAACCTGTTATGTTTAAGTTACTTACTTATGCTGCCTGAATAACCATTCCATCATCATCGGATCGCTGTATGCACCGATCCAGGAGAAATGTCCCACTTCAGGATACATCGTAAAGCCAGGATGAGCGCCTGCCTTTACCAAAGCGTTCATCATATCAATAGATAATTTTGGATTTACAGCGGCGTCTTCTGCACCATGAAAAATCCACATAGGAATATGCGCAATTGAAGCGGCTTTTGATACATCGCCTCCGCCGCAAACTGGTACGGCAGCAGCAAAAAGATTGGGATATCTTTCTATAGCATCAAAGGTTCCAAAGCCTCCCATTGAAAGTCCGGTAATATAGATCCGGTTTGTATCAACGGGCAATTTTCCAATTAATTGGTGAATAAGCGTAATCAGCATTTCCATTTGTCTTGAAGGAGCGGGCAGCAAAGTCATTTCAGAGCTATTGGTGCGTGAAAAATTAGACCATCCTTTTTTTTCCGGGCATTGCGGCGCAATCACAATTGCCGGATGCAGCTTCATCATTTCATCTGTTGCAAAATTTTTGACACCCCATTTTAGTTGCGCTTCATTATCATTTCCACGCTCGCCCGAACCGTGTAAAAAAATAACTAAAGGATACTTGCGAAGCGTATCGAAATCCGGATACAATTCCCGGTAATTGAGCGTGTCTCCTTTCTCAATATATTTTTGATAACTGAAAACAGATGCTTGCGCAAAAGCTTGATTGAAACCTGCACAACAAAAAAACATTAATAATAAAACGTGGAAATTTGATTTTAAAAATTTCATTTTTGAAGTTTTTGTTTTTTGAAAATTGATAAACAAGACAATTTACAATTGTTTTATTTTTTCCACGAAAGTTACTTCTGTTCAACGAAGTGATATTATCAATTTTGAATCAGTAAACGAAAAAATAAGGAAACAAAAAGGTCGGAACAAATTCAGCTTATACCGGAGTATAGAATCAACATCAATCTTTTAAACTGTTTGCAGTACAAGAAGAAATAACCGCAATTCCTATTTTAAACCAAAACGCCCCGAAAAAATCGGGGCGCCTGGTTTTATCAAAGAATGAAGTGAATTAGAAGATATATCTCAATCCAAGCTGCAGGCTCCACGTAGTGTTGATCGAATTGTAATTCAAATAAGTTCTGTCGAGCAAAACCTGGTTAGTTTGTCCGGCAGGCAGGTAGGTGGCAAGCTGGAAGGTAGCCTGGTTTCCATTTGCTCCGGAATTTGAAACATATTTCAGTGGATTTGCTACAATGTATGATTTCTGTACTCCCCAGTTTCTACTGAGCAAATTCAAAACATTTACTACATCTGCAGTAACCTGCAATGTGTGTTTATGATCTCCAATGTTGGAAAAAATATCCTGTGTCACTTTCATATCTACCCTGTGATAAAAGGGCATATTTGCTCCAAATCTCTTTGCATTTTGTCCCATATGCTTTGACAAGTAAGGATCCTGGGCAATAAATTTAAAGAATGCATCTGATTGTTGCTGTGCAGTAAATCCGGGATTATATCCGGCAGTTCCTGGTGTTCCGGCCGCCGGTATTGGAGCAAATTTGATTTCAGATGGATCTTTTGGAATGTACATCAGGTCGGCGCTGTTTCCATCGTTATTTACGTCGCCATTATAGATATAAGAGTAAGTTCCCTGTGCAGCACCCTGGTAAAATAAAGAGATGGTGGTTGCAAGGTGTTTTAAGTATTCAAAACGATAAGAAACATTTGCCACAATCCGGTGAGGAACCGAAAAATTGGAATAAGACAATTCCAGATCGTTTTGGGTGAGTGCTGTCGGGTTAGCAGACCACACAGAAGTCGCCTGGCTTCCCGGATTAGCAGTCACGTCAAAAGCTGCTGTGTAGGTATATGCGAGTGAACCGTAAAATCCATTGGTAAATGATTTATTCAATTGTACAGTTGCGGCGAAAGATTCTCCTTTTTTGGTATTATCCAAAACTATCGCATTACCGCTCTTTGAATTTACTTTTCTCGCTGCTGAAGTGGAATAGCTTGGACGTGTCACACCACCGCCGAGTCTAACCGTATCATTAGGAGCAGCCTGGTTTGCATTGAACATATACACAGCATTTATATCCTTCGTGTATAAAAGTTCTACTGTTCCGCCCCAGCCCTTTCCGAATTGTTTATCCACTCCAAAGTCTGTACGCCAAACTTGTGGAAATTTGAAATTCTTTGAAGTTAAAGCATAAGCCCCTGTTGGCACGGCAGTACCGGCAGTTTTTGGAAACAAAGTAGGATCCAAAGAACTATTGTAAAAAGGATTGTAGGTATGCGGATCAGGATTGAATTTGAAATTTTGTAATTGAGTTGCATTGGTAATCAACGGTCCAAACTGATACATTCCACTTCCTGTAGGAATATTGGTTAAATACACAAAGGGGATTCTTCCGGTGAAGACACCGGTTCCACCGCGAACAACCATATTCTTTTCTCCGGCAGGAGTCCAGCGGAATCCAACGCGTGGAGACCAGTAAAAAGTGCTTTTTGGCCATTCCCCTGTTGTATAATGAGTTACATCACCTTCATGATCCAGCAAAGGCAGCGCAGAAATCGCTTTGTTTTCTAGTGGCTGTTGTGGATACACCGGTTTGTCAACCCGCAATCCTGCTGTAAGTTTGAAACGGGGATTGATGTTGATTTCGTCCTGAACATACGCACCCAATTGTCCGATTTTCAAAGATGCAGAAATAACCGCATCTTGTCCCGGAATTAATGAATACGTTTGGGAAAACAAAATAGGTGCTCTGTCATTTAGAAAATCGTCCATAGTTTTGAACACGTAGTAGCCCTGTGAACCTGCCATAAACCCATTTCCAACTTTTTGATATTCATAACTTGCACCTGCGGTGAAAGAATGTTTCCCCACATAGTAGGTAAAATTGTCTGTAAGGGTATATACGTCATTTAAAACTACATTGTAATTTCCGTTGAACGGTTCATTACCAAAACTAATATAGTTGTTGTTGGAAGTTGGATTAAGGATGTCAACAAAAGGAAATTGTGCACCCGCATGCGCCTTTGTAGTACTAATCTTGGTATAGGTTGCT
>JBQCFO010000093.1:0-5311 GCA_051959055.1 Ginsengibacter sp.
ATGGCATTTGCTTTTTGCAAATAAACTTCATCAAAAGTTACCTGGTAATACTCAATTAAAGCGGTAATGAAAAATGCATAATCATCCAAAAAACCATGTATAGTTGCTTTGCCGTTTTTATAATTTCTATATAAAGAATTATTTTCTGAAAAAATATTTTTTAATAAAAAATCAATATTTCTCTTTGCTGCATTTAAAAAGATTTCTTCTCCAAACGCTTTATAAGCATCGATAAAGCCCATACCCATCAAGGCATTCCAGGAAGTAAGGATTTTATCATCTGTCGCCGGACGAATTCTTTTTTCTCTTTCTTCAAATACTTTCTGATTTAATAAAATAAGTTTTTGTGTTATTTCTTTGTTTACTGTAACATCTTCTTTACCAAAATTTACATCCGGAATATTTTTATTCTCTTCCCAATTGCCTTCTTTAGTTATTCCAAAATAGTCTAAATAAAATGCAGCGTCCTCTTTCAGAATTTCTTTAATTTCCTTATCACTCCAAACATAATATTTCCCTTCTTCCCCTTCACTGTCTGCATCCAGTGAAGAATAAAATCCACCCTCCGGGGAAGTAAGTTCCCTGTTTACAAATTCTAATGTTTCATAAACCACTTTTTTGTACAAGGGATTTTTTGTAACCTGAAAAGCATGACTGTAAAGGCTGACGAGCTGTGCATTATCATAAAGCATTTTTTCAAAATGAGGAACGTGCCATTTTGCATCCGTTGCATACCGCGAAAACCCTCCGCCAACCTGGTCATAAATTCCGCCGTTTGCCATATTATTTAAAGTAATTTCTGCAGCGTTTAAAGCATCCTTATTTTTTAAAAAATAATGATACTGTAATACAAATTCCCAGATAGAAGGCATGGCAAATTTAATTCCTCCTGTAGTGCCTCCCCATTGCAAATCAATCCGCTTTTGAAAATTAAAAAACATCTTATTCAAATCACTTTCCGTGAATGAAACCGGTTTCGTATTCATGGGAATGTGTTCAATATCACGGATCCCTTTTGAAAGATTTTCTGCCTGGTCTTCTAATTTCTCCGGCTCAGTTTTATAAATGGCAGCAAAGTATTCAAGCAGTTTTATCCAGTTTTCTTTTGGGTAATAAGTGCCTGCAAAAAATGGTTTTCCATCAGGCATCGCCAATACATTTAAAGGCCAGCCTCCATTCCCATTGATGAGGTATGCGGCGTTCATATAAACCTGGTCCACATCGGGCCGTTCTTCCCTGTCAACTTTGACGCAAATAAAATTTTCATTCATCACTTTTGCTACTTCTTCATTTTCAAAACTTTCGTGCTCCATTACATGACACCAATGACACGCTGCGTAACCAATACTTATCAGCAACATTGTATTTTCCAGCTTCGCTTTTTCCAGCGTTTTTTCATTCCATGCAAACCAGTTTACCGGGTTATTTGCATGTTGTAAAAGATAAGGAGATGTTTCGTTTATAAGTGAATTAGGCATTTTAACTATTTAATTATTTGATTACTTGATTATTGTGCATTTCATAGCCAATCGTTTGTATTTTCTCTTTACCGCTAGTACATCTTTTTTCCACACAAAATTTAAAAATCTTTTTTCATAAAATAAAGAAACTTTTTAAATTTATATATTAAAAATCAGCACGTGAAAAAAATAAGAATTTTATCTGTTGACGGGGGCGGACTCCGCGGTATCATCCCGGGCACCATCCTTGCTCAGTTGGAAAAAATTTTGCAAAGACAAAGTAATAGCACCAGCAAACTCGGGGACTACTTTGACATGATTGCCGGCACCAGCACAGGTGGTATTTTAGCTTGTATTTATTTGGCTCCCGGCGAGGATGGAAAAGCAAAATTCTCTGGCCAGGATGCGGTGGATTTGTACATAAAAAACGGCCATACCATTTTTGACAGAACGTTTGCACAAAAGTTTTCAAGCGGTGGTGGCATCGTTCATCAAAAATTTTCTGACCATCCGATATATGAGTTGCTTACAAAGTATTTTGGTGATCTCACGCTTGATAAATTAATCAAACCCAGCCTCATTACTACGTATAATATGACAGAGCGCTGTGCCATGTTTTTTACAAGCGCTGATGCAAGAGACGATAACATGTATAACTTCTATGTCAAAGACGTAGCCAGAGCGACTTCTGCCGCGCCTACTTATTTTCCTCCGGCCCATATTCAATCTTTAAACGGCCAGACCTTTGCCTTGATTGACGGCGGTATGTTTGCAAATAATCCTGCTCTTTGCGCCTATGCAGAAGCAAGGAAAATGGAATTTTCCAAATTTTTTAACGACCCTCAAAAAAAAGATTTACCCACTGCGGCCGATATGATCATTCTTTCTGTTGGAACTGGTTCTGTAAAAAAAAGATATAAATATGATGACTTTAAAAATGCCGGAGAAATAAAATGGCTGGAACCGGTGATTGATATTTTAATGTCTGGAAACTCTGAAACAGTTGCATACCAATTGATACAAATGTATCTGACCCTCGATTCCGAAGATCAGAAAAATTACTACAGGCTGGAGCCTGATTTAAAAGATGCGTGCTCAGAAATGGATATTGCAACTACGGAGAATATCAATAACCTTTACCAGGCGGGCTTGTCTTTTGTGCATGACAACAGGCAGTTGCTTGAAGGAATAGCCGCCTCTATTTTGGAAAATGAATAATACTTCGGGCCATAAAGGTTTTACATTTTATAGTAAAGCCCGCATGTACCGGTTCAGCGGGGCAACAAATAATCAAAATTCTTTTTATTTTTTTTAAACATCAGGAACTCACCTTTTTCATTTATTGCGATGCTTATCAATTGAAGCACAATAAGAATTCAATTCTTTCATTTTACCTAATTTAGCTCTTATGCCTGCACAAATTTTTACAAACATAAGTTTACTCGCTAATGCCCGGTTGAATTCAGAATTTGTGCGTGGAGGCCAACTTAAAATTTTACCTGCTGTAAAAAATGCTTTCATCATTATTGAGGATGATATAATTGCAGAAATTGGAGAGATGAAAAAATTTCGATTTTCAAATGGAAAATTTTCTGTTCCAAGCAATACCGTTGTTTTACCTTGTTGGTGCGACAGCCACACCCACCTTGTTTTTGCAGGCAGCAGGGAAGAAGAATTTATCGATAAAATAAAAGGATTAAGTTATGCAGAAATCGCAGCTAAAGGTGGCGGCATTCTCAATTCGGCAAGAAAATTAAATGCCGCTTCAGAAGATGAACTATTTAATTCGGCGTGGAAAAGATTGCAGGAAGTAAGCAAATCAGGAACCGGCGCTGTTGAAATAAAAAGCGGTTATGGATTATCAGTTGAGGGGGAAATAAAAATGCTACGGGTGATAAAAAAATTAAAAGAAAAAAGTTCTTTAAAAATAAAATCTACTTTTCTTGGTGCACATACTTTTCCAATGGAATACAAAGAAGATCATCAGAAATATATTGACCTGATTATCCATAAAATGCTTCCTGTTATTGCAAAAGAAAAGCTGGCAGATTATATCGATGTCTTTTGTGAAAAAGGATTTTTTTCTGCTGAAGAAATGAGTATCATTTGCGAAGCAGGAAAAAACTATGGCTTAAAACCTAAACTTCATGTGAATCAATTGAACAGTATAGGAGGCATCGACACCGGAATTTCTCTTGATGCATTATCATTGGACCATTTGGAAACACTTACAGAAAAAGAAATTGAATTATTAGGAAAATATCAAGGCGCTTCTACCCTGTTGCCATCTGCTGCATTTTTTTTACGAATGCCGATGCCACCGGCCAGAAGCCTTATCAACGCCGGCGCTGCTGTTGTCCTGGCATCTGATTATAATCCTGGCTCTTCGCCATCAGGCAATATGAATTTTGTAATTTCACTTGCGTGTATTCAAATGCAAATGCTTCCTGAAGAAGCGATAAACGCGGCAACAATCAATGGCGCGTGTGCCATGGAAATTGAGAAAGATTATGGCAGTATTACGGTGGGCAAAAAAGCCAATCTTATTTTCAGCAAACCGGTACCTTCTCTTGCTTATCTTCCTTATGCTTTTGGAAATAATCTGATAGATAAAGTGATGATTAACGGTACTTTTGTTTAAATTGAAATTTTTTAAACATTAGAACTTATGCCAGCTCATTTTAAACGATACGACAAAAAGGATATTCTAAAGCTTACGCATCTCAGAAAGTATGAAACAAAGATGGGAGAAATCGTTCATTGCGATGCTATAAATGATTTTGAAAAAGCCATTTCAGAAACATCTGCGAAGTACATTATTTTCGGCATTCCTGAAGATATTGGTGTAAAAGCAAACCTTGGAAAAGGAGGTGCAGATTCAGCCTGGTTTGCATTTCTCGATTCTTTTTTAAATATTCAAAGCAATGATTTTTTGAGCGGTGAAAATATTTTCTTGGCCGGACATTTTGATTTTACCGATGCCGCAAAATTAATCAATGTAAATGCTGCTACTGACAAAGAAAAAATAATTGCTTACCGTTCGTTTGTAAGTAAAATAGATGATGCAGTGGAAGAAATCGTAAAAATCATTACCCAAAATAAAAAAATTCCAATCATCATTGGTGGCGGACACAATAATGCGTATCCTGCTATAAAGGGCGCTGCCAAAGGATTGTATAAAGCTGAACTACTTCAACTTGCTCAAATTAATTGTATTAATTTAGATGCGCACACTGATTACAGGCCCATCGAAGGAAGGCATTCAGGCAATCCATTCCGGTATGCTGATGAAGATGGTTATCTGAATAAATATTGTGTGATTGGTGTTCATGAAAATTATCTGCAACAAAATGTTTGGATAGATATTGTGAACAATCCGTTTATTGATTTCATTTCTTATGAAGACATTTTTATTCATGAAAAAAAACATTTTAGCCAGGCACTTATTCATGCTACTGCGTATACATCAGATAATTATACTGGTATAGAACTTGACCTCGATTGTATTGAAAATGTGTTGAGCAGCGCCAGTACTCCTTGTGGCATCACAAAATTGCATGCACGTCAATATCTTAATTTTGTTGCCATCAGTTCAAAAGTGGCCTACGCGCATATTTGTGAAGGAGCTACTAAAACAGATAACGGTGAAACAAATAATTCTACCGGGAAATTAATCAGCTATCTGGTAAGTGATTTTGTAAAAGCACATTCAAGGGTGAAATAAAATGCTGGCGATTTGAATTCACAGTAAACAAACATTTAATCCCTTTTTTCATTTTTGAAATATCCTTCCGCTTCATTGACAGGAAGTAAAAACAAAATCTTCAGTATTTGTTGATTTGCTGAATGTT
>JBQCFO010000094.1:0-10033 GCA_051959055.1 Ginsengibacter sp.
TACTACAGCAGCCTTAGTCGTTTTTCTGAACCGTTATTATTTTTTGCATCAAATAATATTGCGGATGATAAGGATTTGAATATAGCAACTTACCATTATACCACAAGGAGTCGATCGTTTTCATGTCGGGTATATATATGCGCATAGTATCTTCTACCCCTTCTTTCAAATCAATAACGTAGTAAAATAATGGTCACTTTTATAATCAACTTTTTCTAACGGTAAACCGAATACTCCTACTAAGACACTATCACCTTTTTCTGCATCATATCGATTGACAAACCAAATGGGATTATATACTATTTGCCCTGTAGTGGAAATGAATGTATCCAAACTCTTTTCTCCGTTAATAAGCGTATAGGTTCTTACCTTATTCTTTATATAGCCTTTATCATTGTTAGTAAATAAGGTATTGCCATCCGTATCAATGTAATGAATATCTACATACGGATTTGCTAATGCGTTTTTATTCGCAGGTTTTGAACAGGAAAAAATTAGAATATAAAACGCAAGAAGGAACTGGGGTACCAGTTGTTTTATCATAAACAGTGATTTGGTTTTTTCAAAAATAAAAGACAAGAGTTAAAATTCCAAGCTTCAAAAAAAATTTCTTATAAAGGCGTTCAATCGTTTAATCTGTTTGCAAAGACATTAGCAACGCGCGGATGTACCTATCCTAAAATGGGAAACAAATATGTAAGCAGCGATACCATTTTTCATTCAATTTTTAATTATGAACTGAAATCAACCAGTGGCTTGAATGGATTTATTCTGCTCGTTCATATTGGCATAGATCCAAGGCGGACAGATTAATTTTATAAGCGATTGCCGGAGTTGATTGGAGAATTAAAGAAATGAGGATACGAATTTGTGAGGATTGATGAAATGCTAAAGTAATGGACAAAAAAACTTTTACACAAAATCAAATTCCTTAAGAAACTCTTTGGCCGTATAAACAGGTAATATTGGATTGCTTTGCTTTTTAAGTAACTTGTCTTCAGAAATAAAGAAGTCTAAATTATGATGTATTGCTGCATAATATTGTAAGGCATCTTCAATGTCGTTAATCTTTGAAAGTAAAGCATTTATTACAACCTCATGGGGAATATCCACTGATTGAACATCCGACAATATGGACAATAATAATTTTTTCGATTCTTTAGCTCCGTATCCTTTTGTTAACCAGTAACCGGCTATGTGAACAATAGCAGGAGTAATAAATCCCTTTACTTCTTTTGACACAATCAGCTCAAATAATTGTTTTGCTTCCGGGTATCCTTTTCTTTTTAAGGTAAAATCAAGCAATACATTTGCATCTAAAAAAACTTTAAAAGCCATATTTCGATGCTTGTTCTTTGTAAAATAAATCCTTAAGATCTGCATCAGGATCAATGCCAGGAGCTTTCAATTCTTCAACCAATTGAACAATATTCTTTTTCTTTTCCTGCTTCCGTGTAATCGTTGAAAAATAATCTTCGACAATCTCTGAAATACTTTCTCCCGTCTTTTGAGAATAGTTTTTCATACTTTCAAGTATATTATTGTCAATCGTCAAGTTTAATCTGGTCTTCATATTTCAAAGATACGCACTTTTTTACTTTAATGCGTATTGATAAATAAAAAGTTGTCACTATCTTAAACATAAACAAATAACGATCCATGAAAAAACTTTCATTCATTTTATTTATAATAACTTTTTCTTTCACAGCAAACGCACAAATACCAAAGATTCCTGATTCCTATTTTAAAGATGATTTTCCTGCTCTTGTTGCAAAAGCAAAAGAAGTATTAAGCCACGCTTATATGGAACAAAAACTTTTGTCAACAACCGATACAAGACCAGGCTGGGAAGGCTTTCCGGTAAAATTATATGAATATCAAACCGGGAATGATCTTTATACCGGGAAGCCAAAAACAGGAAAAGTATATCTCCTAAATCCTTCTCCCGAAAAGCTGGCGATGTGGGTAGCAACTGCATGTTGGGATGTAAAAAGCAGTGTAGATACTGCCTATACTTTTGCATTATTGAAATGGATCGATAATCAATCAAATTCACAGTTCCCGGTAAGAGGTGTGGTGTATGAAGATCAATACACCAAAGATTTCCAGGAACCTTATGTTTTTAAAGACGGCGTAACGGTTTATATCAAAGACAGCACGATGTGGCCAAAAGACAAAACGTGCACGCCGGAACAACTTGATTTTTACTTGCACGTTACCAATAATGATTTAAAACCGCAAACGGGGCAATACGCACGCATTAGCAGTGCCACGCGAGAGGATTACAAAGCCAATGGCGGCACAGAAGATGTAGGCAGCAAAGATGATCGCAAACAAAAGTGGCTCGAAGTAGTAAGGGAACTATATAAGAAAGCGTGGAACTCTGACAGGAATGAACTGATCATTATGTGGGCAAAAAATCATTTGAAATAGACGTTTCTTGTTTCACACAAATTGGACATTTATTTTCCTTTTCACATCGCTATCTTTGAGTGATGGAGACTGTTCATTTGATCATAACCGGAAAAGTTCAAGGAGTTTTTTTTAGAGAATCCGCACGCAAGATGGCAGAAAAATTGAAGATAAAGGGCTGGATAAAAAATACACCTGATGAAAAAGTGGAAGCAATGATTACCGGAGAAGGAACAGATGTGAATGATTTTATCAAATGGTGCAAAACAGGACCAGATAGAGCGAAGGTGAAAGAAGTACTTGTTACCAAACAACCCGAGACTGTTTTTGAAAAATTTGAAGTGAGGCGGTGAATGGTGAATGGTGAATGAATTAAGAATTAAATGTGAACAATATGAATACAAAGTTTTCCTTTCTAAAAATTTCAATTGCATTTTTCTTTCTCTTTTTCTTTATTTCCTGTTCTGCACAGAAGTACTATTTATTTGTAGGCACTTATACCAATACCGACAGTAAAGGCATTTATATTTATGATTTTGATTCGCAAACAGGACAAGCAACCTGGGTGAGCAATACGGATAGCGTGACGAATCCATCTTATCTTACCATTTCTAAAAATCAAAAATATGTGTATGCTGTAAACGAAACGAATGGATTAAACCCGGGCCGTGTTACTGCTTATTCTTTTGACAAAAAAAATGGGACACTTCATTTTTTAAATACAACCGCTTCGGGGGGAGATGATCCTTGTTATATTTCCACGACATCAGATAACAAATGGCTCGCTGTTGCTAATTACACAAGCGGAACCGCAACGGTTTTTCCGATCAATAAAAATGGTACAGTGGCGCCGTATTCGCAAATCATTTACGATTCTGTTTATAAAAATGCAGGTGACGATTCAAAAGCTCATGTTCATGAAACCGTTTTTTCGCCGGATGAAAAGTATTTATTAATGCCCGACTTAGGATTGGACGAGGTGATTACTTACCAGTTTGATCCCGCTATCAAACAACCGCTTATTTTGTCGTCTGCAACATTTACCAAATCACAAAAAGGAAGCGGCCCGAGGCATCTTGTTTTTTCCTCTGATAAGAAATTTGTGTATCTGCTGCATGAAATGGGTGGCACGGTTACAGCATATAATTATAACCACGGGAAATTATCACAGATCCAGGATATTCCGGCTTTTCCCGACGGCTTTAACGGAAAAAAAGATGGAGCGGAAATTTGCATTTCTCCTGACGGGAAATTCCTGTACGCCTCTTTACGTGGCGATTTAAATTCAATCGCCATTTTTTCAATTGATCAGGTTTCAGGAAAATTAACGTTAAAAGCATCTCAATCAACTTTTGGAAAAGGGCCACGCAATTTTATCATTGACCCAACAGGAAACTATTTACTCGCTGCAAACCAGGACTCAAGAAATATTGTTATTTTTAAAAGAGATAAAGAAACAGGATTACTAACTAAAACGGATAAAGAGATTGAAGTTCCGCGCCCGGTTTGTCTGCAAATGATTGGGAAATAAGTTCAAGGTTGAAGGTTCAATGTTGAAGATTTTATATAGTAAAAAACTTCCCTGGTATGGGAAGTTTTTTAATAATTTAATCCTGGGGTTTGCTGGTTTTTCAGGGTTAAATTTTAACTGATTTTACAGTTGGTTTTCATCGGGATGTATATTTTTCTCAAGATATTCGGACAAAAAAAGTTGAAGTTGACTGATATTAGATTTTAATTGGTTTTTCCGGATTAGAGGTTTTTCTTTAGGATTTGGATAGATTAATGTTTGTTAAACATCAATCAACTTCTGGAACAAAGATAGAATGGAAGCTATTGTTGTGCAAGAGCATTATTGCTGATTTTTTTGCATCTTGTAAATACTGTTTGAGTAGTACAAATACGTGATGATTACTCGAAGTCTTACTAAAAAAATTACATATTTTTTGTGGCAATAATTTTAAGCAAGCAAGAAAAGCTACGCTTTGGGAAAAATGTGAAATCAGGAATCACTGATATTTGTTGCCTTCCCGAACTGCTACAGGTGGGGTTTACTGCAATGTTTTAAAAGAAAAGGTTAACTATCTTTCTCTTTTAATAAAGTTGAAATGTCTCTTTCCAATCGTGCAATCTCATCTTGTTTTAATCCGTCATAAATACCTCGTACTCTTTTTTGTTTGTCTATCAATGCAAAAAACTGGGTATGGATAAATGCTTCCGCGATATTTTCAGTAGTGTTTTTTTCATTATCCAGCAAATAACTTTGACGCGCCATTTTGTAAAGAGAATCTTTATCGCCTGTTACAAAATACCATTTTGCCGCATCATGAGGATTGATTCCGATCATTTTTGTCTCATATGCTTTTAACAGGGGAACTGAATCTGTTTCAGGCATAGAAGTGTGAGAGATGATGGCAAAGTCTTTATGATCTTTAAATTTATCATAAACGCCTTTCATATTAAAATTCATCTTTGGACAGATGCCTTTGCATGTGGTAAAAAAATACTCAGCTACATAAACTTTTCCATCCATATCTTTTTCGGTTACCGTTTGCCCGTTTTGATCCGTGAATGAGAAATCCTGCACATAGCTCATTACAGGAAGTCTTACATCAAAAAAACCTTTGGTAAAAGAGAGCAAAAAATAAAACATCGATATCAGCAGTACAAAGAAAACTGAATAAATAACTATTTTCTTTTTCATTGCGCAAAGGTAGGGATGAAAGTGGAATGAGAATGCTAAAAACGAAAGCTCCACGCTGAAAGCAGAACGCTCGAAGCGGAAAGCAATGCATTTTCATTAATTTTACCATTCAAAAAATTTTTATGGAAGAAGACAAATACGATTTTGGAATGATTGGCCTTGGTGTAATGGGATGCAACCTGTTGCTGAACATGGCGGATCACGGATTTTCTGTGATTGGATATGATAAAAATCCTGACAAGACCAACGCGTTTGAAGCGTCGGCTACCAAAGGAACAACTGTGAAAGGAGTGAATACTTTGAAGGAAATGATTGATCAATTGAAAACGCCAAGAAAATTAATGATGCTCGTGCCGGCAGGAAATCCGGTAGATAGCGTGATTAACGAATTGAAGCCTCTTTTAAAAAAAGGCGATATTATTATTGACGGGGGAAATTCACATTATACCGATACTTTAAGAAGAATCAATGAATTAAAAAATATTGGTTTTCATTTTATGGGAATCGGAATTTCAGGCGGCGAAGAGGGAGCGCGAAAAGGGCCGAGCATTATGCCTGGCGGTGATGAAGAAGCCTATAAAGAAGTAGCGCTGGTATTAAAAGCAGTGGCGGCGAAAGTAAATGGTGAGCCGTGTGTGGCCTATCTTGGCCACGATGCTGCCGGCCATTATGTAAAAATGGTTCATAATGGAATAGAGTATGCAATCATGGAACTGATCGGTGAGTGTTATGATCTGATGCATCATGGCTTACAACTCTCAAACGAAGAGCTTCATCAAGTTTTTAAAGATTGGGACAGTGGCGATATGAAATCTTTTTTATTGGAAATTACAGCTGCTATTTTCGAAAAGAAAGATGATAAAACCAGCAATTACCTGGTAGATATGATTTTGGATAAAGCGGGAGCAAAGGGAACCGGAAAATGGACTTCACAGGAAGGACTTGATCTTCCAATGCCAATACCAACCATTGATGCAGCCGTTATGATGCGAAACCTTTCTTCGTTAATTGATGAAAGAAAAGAAGCGGCGGATATTTATAATACTGAACTAAAAAAAATTGAAACAGATAAAAAGGAATTTATCAGTCAATTACGCGAGGCCTTGTATTTTGCTACTTTCATGAGCTATGCGCAAGGACTTGCCATGCTTACCACAGCCTCATCAGAATTAAGAATGGATATTCCTTTGCCGGAAGTGGTCAGTGTTTGGCGTGGCGGTTGTATCATCAGATCTGCCATGCTTGATGTATTTAAAAAAGCTTATCAAAACCCCAATCTGAAAAATTTATTGCTCGATCCAGATATTGCAAAAATTCTGCAACAGAAAGAATCCTCTCTTCAAAAAATAGTTTCCTTTGCAGCATTAAATAATTATCCTGCTGCCGGATTAATGGCTTCCTTAAATTATTTTAATGCATATCGGCGAAGGCTTTTACCAACCAATTTAATACAGGCACAACGTGATTTTTTTGGCGCTCATACCTATCAGAGAACCGATGATCCGACAGGTGTTTTTCATACAGAATGGGAATAGAAGCTGAAGGCTGAAAGCTGAAAGCTATAACAATAAATAATGTTCAATAATCAATAATCAATATTCAATAATCAATATTCAATAATCAATATTCAATATATCAAATGTTAGATTACAAAAAATTACCACCAGCCGTAGTTATTATATTCGGAGGAAGCGGAGATCTGAATTACCGCAAATTAAACCCGGCTTTGTATAATCTTTTTCTGGATAATGCAATGCCTGATCATTTCAATATCATCGGCATTGCCCGTTCAGCTTATTCAGATACAGATTACAAAAAACACTTAAAAGAAGGAATTGATAATTTTTCACGGATAAAAGATGCAAACGGAAAATGGCAGGAATTTTCGAAACACCTCAGCTATCTGCAAATGGATATCAACGATGCCAAATCTTATGATAAAATAGCTGAAATTGTAAAGAAAAAAGAAGCAGAGGCAGGTGTTCATCCAAATGTAATATTTTACATGGCCGTAGCACCGCAACTGGTTCCTGAAATTGTGAAGCACATTGGCAATATGGATCTCTGTAAGGATACAAAATGCGCTCGTATTGTGGTCGAAAAACCATTTGGGCACGACCTTCAAAGTGCGATAGCGATGAATCAAATGCTGGCTGAATATTTTGATGAAGAACAGATCTACCGTATCGATCATTACCTGGGAAAAGAAACAGTTCAGAATATTTTAGCGCTTCGTTTTGCGAATGCATTATTTGAACCATTATGGAACCGGCATTACATTGACCATGTGCAAATTACCGCGGCCGAAACTGTTGGAGTGGAAGGCCGTGGTGGGTATTATGAGACTTCCGGCGCCTTGAGAGACATGATTCAAAATCATATTTTGCAATTGCTTTGCATGATCGGAATGGAAGCTCCGGTTTCTTTTGATGCAAATGAAATCAGAAATAAAAAAGTAGATGTTTTAAATGCTATTCGACGCATTCCAAAAGATGAAGTGCAGGATTATGCAGCCCGTGGCCAATATGGGCCGGGCTGGATGCAGGGTGAAAAAGTGCCGGGATATAAAGAAGAAAAAGGAGTGAATCCGGAATCGAATATCGAAACTTTTGCAGCTGTAAAATTTTATATTGACAATTGGCGCTGGGAAGGAGTTCCTTTTTATGTGCGCACCGGAAAACGCCTGCATGAAAAGTCTACAGAGTTAACGATACAGTTCAAACCTGCTCCGGACTTTGCTTTTCCAAAAGAAGCAACAGAAACATGGCGGCCAAACCGGCTTTCTATCGGCATTTCACCAGAGATGGATATTTGTCTCCGGTTTCAGGCGAAAAGGCCGGGACAGGCGATGCGATTAAATCCTGTGGACATGGTTTTTAATTATGAAGACGCATACAAAGGCGAAGAACCGGAAGCTTACGAAACCCTCTTATATGATGTAATGGATGGCGATGCTACTTTATTCATGCGTGCCGACCAGGTAGAAGCGGCATGGCGTGTGGTGATGCCGATACTGGAAGTTTGGGGAGCCCGCAAACCGTTGGATTTTCCGAATTATTCACCCAATTCGTGGGGCCCCGAAGATGCAGAAGCACTTATCGCACGCGATGGCCACAATTGGATTTCCATGCCTGCAAAAGCGCATTCAAAATACTCGGACAAAAAAAATAAAAAGTAAAATATGGAACTGCACGTTTTTGATAATAAAGAAATCCTCAGCGATAAACTCGCTTCATGGATTTGTAATCTGATAGAAGAAACTTTAAAAAAACAGGAGTTTTTTACGCTGGTTCTTTCAGGCGGAGAAACGCCAAAGTTGCTATACAGCAAATTAGCTTCTGAAAAATATAAAAATAAAATAAACTGGAAACGCCTTCACATTTTTTTTGGCGATGAAAGAGTTGTTCCTTTTACTGATGACAGGAATAATGCAAAAATGGCTTTTGATATCTTACTGAATCATGTAGATATTCCTGGAGACCAGATTCATATCATGCGTACTGATATTCAGCCAAATTTTGCAGTAGACGAATACCGGAAATTACTGCATAAGTTTTTTGATAGTTCAACCCACAGTTTTGATCTTGTATTGCTTGGAATGGGCGATGATGGCCATACGCTTTCTTTATTTCCGGACTCGCCAATTATCAACGAACATGTTCATTGGGTAAATGCGGTTTATAATGAGAAACAGCACATGTATCGTATCACATTAATGCCTTTGATTGTAAATAAATCATCACAAATTGTATTTATGGCAAGTGGTGAAAAAAAGGCGTCTGTATTGAAAGAAGTATTGGAAGGGGAACGCAACACTGAAAAATTACCGGCACAAAGTATTGTTCCGGTAGAGGGAGAACTGCATTGGTTTTTGGATAAAGCAATATCAGCCGACCTTGCCCGTACCTGAATGCCGTTGTAAAAAAGCGACACAGTAATGAAGAAATAACGTGGATTTATAATTTACTTTTCTATAACAGTTTCCTTACACATCTACATTTGTTTTGAAATGACTTCTTCTTATTTTACTTATAGCAAACCAAAAGTATTACAAGCATTAAGGTTTCATTTTTTTAGCAGAAATGAAATAAAAATCATGATAGTAGTGGTGAATATCTTTGCCATATCTGCAGCGGTTTTATATTTTATGGGAAAAGTGTCACCACTTTCGTTTCTAATGAGTTCTATGCTTTGGTTTGGGTTAATGCTGGCATTTTGGATAGTGTTGCCAACCATTATCTATCGCAAAGCAGCCACTTTCAAAGATCACTTTAAAGTAAGTTTTGAAGAGCAGCACATGTTTCTTGAAAATGAAAGGGGCGGCAGAAGCTGGCCCTGGAAAGATTTTAGCAATTTTGTCGAAAGCACTAATTTTTTTCATTTATACTTCAACAGCCGTTCCTTTTTTATCATTCCGAAAAGTGCTTTTCCTAAAAACGAACTTCCTGATATTAGAAAATATCTGAAAGAAAAAATTCATTCATAAAACAGAATTAATAAACCCAAAGAATTAAAGACTAAACCTCATGTCAACAGTATTACAATCGGTATCGGCTCAAATTTCCAACTTGCCCAAAAAAGAACTGGAGTATATAGGCTCCTTACCCGAATTTATTTGAGAAAAAATTATTATGAAAAACCTATCCAAATAAAAAAATCATGGTTATAACAATTTGTATTTGTGGCGCAGGAACCATGGGAAGCGGCATTGCACTAGTAGCTGCGCAAAGCGGCTTTGATACCATCCTCTATGATGTAAATGAAAACATGGTGGCAAAGGCGCAAACTTCTATTCAAAAGAATCTGCAATACCTGGTGGATAAAAATAAAATTTCATCAAAAGAAAAAGAAGAAATTTTCAGCAGGATAACATTTACCAGCGATATAAAAAATTGCATGGCTTTTATCATCATCGAA
>JBQCFO010000095.1:0-31814 GCA_051959055.1 Ginsengibacter sp.
CGGTTATGTACCTTCGTCTATTAATTTCAAAAATATGTCTGAAGATCTTTTAGTTGCAAAAGGAACAAAACAGCAACAATACCAATCTCTATTACCACAAATAAAAGCGTTAATAAGCGCTGAAACTGATTTAATTGCCAATATGGCAAATATTACGGCTGCTTTAAAAGAGCAGTTTAATTGGTTGTGGGTGGGTTTTTATATTGTAAAAAATGAAGAACTCGTGCTTGGGCCATTTCAGGGCCCGATTGCCTGTACCCGGATACAGAAAGGAAAAGGTGTTTGCGGCACCAGTTGGGCTCAGGCAAAAACCCTGATTGTTCCTGATGTAGAGAAATTTGCAGGACATATTTTTTGCAGCAGCCTCTCTGTTTCAGAAATTGTTGTTCCCGTTATTCGTAATAATAAAGTACTGGCAGTACTTGATGTAGATAGCAATACCTTATCAACTTTCGATGAAACCGATCAACAATTTTTGGAAGAAATTACCCAGTGGCTGATTATAAATTAAGAGTAGTACAATTGGCGAGGATGGCTTTATCACTGGTTTTCTGCCTTAAATATAAATATAAAGCGGATTCCATTTTCCGGTTGTTGTTTAAAAACTGGGGGGCTACTTTTGAAAAAGATGATTTTGAAGATGAATGGGAATTGTTTGTTTAAAAGCCAGAATTAAATGAATTTAGCGTATCACCGTTTCGTTCTTTGAATAAAATATTTTTCTCATGCGATCAATAGTTGCTGTTTCCATCGTATGTTCTTGTTCTCCATTATTGCAAATGTGATTTTTATGTAAATTAATTAAAACGTAACCATTCTTTAAAATTTCACAAAAAATCCAGAACTGTTACATTTTATTTCAAAAACACTTATTCAAATCACTTTTAACAAATAATAATTCTTCTTGCCTTTTTGTATCAATAAATATTTTTCATTTAAAAGCTGATCTGCCTTTATTTTTTCATCCATAGAAATTACTTTTTCTTTATTGATAAAAATGCCACCACCGGCAAGCATTTTTTTTGCTTCATTTTTACTCTGAAAAACTTTTGTCTCAGCCAATAAACTAATTAAATCCAAATCCTTTAATTTCTCCTTTTCGATTCTTACCATTGGTACACCTTCCATCACCTGCAACAATTGTTCTTCATTCAAGTCTTTTAAGATTTCCGCTGTATCATTATTAAATAAAATCGAAGATGCTTTTACAGCAAATTCATAATCTTTTTTTGAATGTACAAACGTGGTTACTTCTTCAGCGAGTTTCTTCTGAAGTATGCGCTGGTGCTCATTTCCTTTGTGTTGCTCTGCCAGATCATTAATTTCATTTTCAGATAAAAAAGTAAATACTTTTAAAAACCTTTCTGCATCTGCGTCAGCGGTATTTAACCAAAATTGATAAAAAGTATAGGGCGAAGTTTTTGTAGCATCCAGCCATATATTTCCTTTCTCGCTTTTGCCAAATTTACTTCCATCAGATTTTGTTAATAACGGACAGGTAAAAGCAAACGCTTCGCCACCGGTTTTTCTGCGAATGAGTTCTGTTCCGGTTACAATATTCCCCCATTGATCACTGCCACCAAATTGGAGTTTGCAGTTTTTATTTTTGTACAACCAATAAAAATCATAGCCCTGAACAAGCTGATAAGTAAACTCCGTAAAGCTCATTCCCGTATCACCCTCCAGGCGTTTTTTTACACTGTCTTTAGACATCATATAGTTTACAGAAATGTGTTTTCCTGTGTCTCGGATAAAATCTAAAAAAGAAATACTCTGAAACCAGTCATAATTATTCACCATTTCTGCAGCATTGATTTTATCAGAATTGAAATCAAGAAACTTGGATAATTGTTGCTTTACTGCGGCTACATTTGTATCAAGCACTTCTTTACTTAATAAATTTCTCTCCGCACTTTTTCCGGATGGATCGCCTACCATTCCCGTGGCGCCGCCAACCAATGCAATGGGCTTGTGCCCATAAATTTGCATGTGAACCAACAAAATTATGGGTATCAAGCTTCCAATATGCAGACTGTCGGCTGTCGGATCAAAGCCAACATAGCCGGCAGTTGGTTCTTTTAAAAGCTGCTCTTCTGTTCCGGGAATTATATCATGAACAAGCCCGCGCCATTTTAATTATTCAATTAAATTTTTCATATAATTTTAAAAATAGGCTGCAAAAATAAACAACGATAGGCGGATTTGTGAGCGTTGGAGTAAATTGCGAGTCGAATGCTGATATTCAAGGTTCAAGGTTCAAGGTTCAAGGTTCAAGGTTCATGGTTCATGGTTCATGGTTCAAGGTTCAATAATGCAATAATTCAACAATCCAACAATCCAACAATTCAGCAATTCAACAACCCAACAATTCAACAATTCAACAACTTGACATACAAAGAATCTATAAATTATCTCTACACAAAACTTCCCATGTTTAGCCATAGTGGCTTGAAGGCGTATAAAGCAGATTTAAAAAACACTGTGGCATTATGTAATTTTTTAGGAAATCCGCAAAATCAAATAAAAACAATTCATGTAGCAGGCACCAACGGAAAAGGATCGGTGAGCCACATGCTGGCAGCGGTTTTCCAGGAAAATAATTTTAAAACCGGCCTATATACTTCACCGCACTTAAAAGATTTCCGGGAAAGAATAAAACTAAGCGGAAACATGATTCCCGAATTATTCGTAACTGATTTTGTAGAAAAAACAAAAGAAATTTCTGAAGAAATTAAACCTTCTTTTTTTGAACTCACTTTTGCAATGGCGCTCGATTATTTTGCAAAAGAAAAAGTGGAGATTGCAATTATTGAAACCGGCCTTGGCGGCAGGTTAGACAGCACTAATGTGATTACACCTTTACTATCCATTATCACCAATATCAGTTATGATCATACAGATATTCTGGGAGACACTTTGGATAAAATCGCTTTTGAAAAAGCCGGAATTATTAAACAAAATATACCCGTTGTAATTGGTGAAACTGTTGAAGAAACTAAAATTGTTTTTGAGAAAAAAGCAAAGGAAACGAATTCAAAAATATTTTTTGCAAAAGAAAAATTTGAAATTCTCTCATCCGGATATCATGTAAAATATCTTGATTTAAAAATTCTGAATAAAGTAACAAAAGAAGAAGATGATTATAAGCTGGATCTCAATGGCGTTTACCAGGAAAAAAATATTCTAACTGTTCTCACTTCAATTGAGATTTTAAAAAAATATTTCTCTTTAAAAGAAGATAAAATAAAAAGCGCTTTATCCAATGTAAAAAAACTCACCGGACTTTTTGGAAGATGGGATGTTATTCATGAAAACCCAACAATAGCAATGGATGTAGCGCATAATGAAGATGGAATAAAACAACTTTTAAATCAAATTGATAAAAGTAAATTCAATCGCCTTCATATTATTTTTGGAATGGTAAAAGATAAAGATCTTCAAAAAGTATTGGTACAATTTCCTAAAAATGCTAAGTATTATTTTACAAAAGCTCATAATCCCCGTGCGTTGGAAGAGGAAGTATTGAAAGAAAAAGCAAAGGAATTTCACTTAACCGGCGATTCTTACCCCAATGTGAACCAGGCACTGAAAACCGCGCTCGGCAACGCTTCTACTGAAGACTTAATTGTTGTTTGCGGAAGTGTATTTGTAATAGCAGAAGTAGAAAGGTAATCTTTCGCCGAACTAACTTATTTAGCATTATTCAAAAGCCCTTCTTATATTTAATGTTCTAAAAAGTGGCAATCGCAAAATTTGCGTGACCATATGAGTGAGGCTGAATTAATTTTTACTGCTCTTGCAGAATTATCAACACAACAAATTGCTGAAACTGAAGAAGCGAAAGGCGTTCCTGAAAATGCCACAGCAGGAAAAAAGGTGGAAAAATTGCGAAAGACGCCCGTGTTGCTTTGGAGTTAAAAGCCGGGAAAAAAGTAGTAACCGATGAAAATTTTTTTCCACCATTAAAAGAAAATAAAAAACTAAAATAAAAACCTTTACAACCTGCCCATTTCTTTCAATGCATAAAAAATACAATTATTATGCAGTGATTGGACAATTTTATTTTCCAAAAAAAGTGTTTTTAATTCTTCCAAAGAGATCTCTTCTACTTCCAGTTCTTCATTTTTATCGAGATTCTGAACGCTTGTTTTAACACCTCCCATAGCTAAAAAAAGCCAGGTAAAATTATCAAGCACTCCCGGATTTGCAGCGATCTTTCCAACATTAATAACGGAAGTAAATTCATAACCTGTCTCTTCTTTTAATTCTCTTTTTACCGCCTGCTCAGGTGTTTCATTTTTATCAATAAAGCCTCCAGGGATTTCAAGAATCGTTTCACGGATCGGATGCCTGTATTGCTTTACCATTAAAACCCTGCCTTCGGCCGTTACCGGTACTGCACAAACTGTAGCTGGCAATTCAACCACGAAATATTCATCAATAATTTTCCCATCAGGCGTTTCACATTTATCTTTTCGTGCAGTAAAATAGGGATGACGGCACAAATATTCTGAAGATAAAATTTTCCATTTCATTGATTCTTGTTCTTGCATAATTCCTTTTGTTCTGTCGAATTTTCTTTTAAAATATTGGTTGGATTTTCTGTGAAATATATTTTGTGTCCAAATGTAAAGTATTTATAAGCTTATCTTTTTTGAAGAAAATTAATTTTTCGTTTAATCGTTTCATATATACATACTTTCCACTATTAAAAAAAATGACCCCGGAGTGTTTGAGATCATTTTTTATTTTTTTTAAATCATTATTTCAAATTCATGGATGAAATAATGCGATCAATTTTCTCTTCCAGGAGATTTTTTGTTTGATCAAAATCATCTACACTTTTCAATGGCATATTCACACTAAAATAGAATTTGATTTTGGGTTCTGTTCCACTGGGTCTTGCAGAAATTTTGCTTCCATCTTCCGTGATAAATTGTAACACATTACTTTTTGGTAAATCAATTTTTGCAGTTTCTCCGGTTGATAAATTTTTATTTGTTTGCAATTGGTAATCTAAAAATTCAACCACTTTACTTCCTGCAATTTCCGTTGGCGGATTATCGCGATAACCTTGCATCATATCCGCAATTTCTTTGGAGCCAGTCATTCCTTTTTTTGTAAGGGAAATTAATTTTTCATAATAAAATCCGTACTCTACATATAGTTCCATTAATTTTTGAAAAAGCGTTTTTCCTTTTTCTTTTTCCACAGCCGACATTTCACAAATCATAGCCACCGCGCTTACCGAATCTTTATCACGCACTTTATCGCCAATCATTAATCCAAAGCTTTCTTCACCGCCCACTACATAATTTTCTTTTCCCTCTTTTTCTCTAATCAATTCGGCAATCCATTTAAAACCGGTAAGTGTATTATAACAGGCGATATTATTTTTTTCGGCAATTTTATCAATCATATCAGTGGTAACAATTGTCTTGATAACCATGTCATTCGGCTTAGCAATTTCCTTCTTCTTCCTGGCTTCGATGATGTAATTAAACACCATCAGGGCTGTTTGATTTCCGTTTAACAAAACCCATTCTCCATGGTTGTCTTTTACCCCGACTCCTACCCTGTCTGCATCCGGATCGGTTCCTAATAAAATATCCGCATCCAATTCTTTTGCTTTTTTCAAACCAATACTCATGGTTTCTTTTTCTTCAGGATTTGGATAAATAACGGTCGGAAAATTTCCGTTTGGAGTAGCCTGTTCCTCTACGATATGAACATTGTCAAAACCATAAGCGGCAAGAGCTTTGGGTACCAGCATGATTCCTGTACCATGAATTGGGGTATAAACAATTTTTAAATCATGCTCTTTAATACACGCATCCGGATTGATGCTCAAGCCTTTTACCATTTCAATATATTTCTCATCCATTTCTCTGCCGATGAGTGTAATGTTTTCAGGCTTGCCATTCCATTTTACATCATCCAGGCTTTTAATTTTTTCCACCTCATCAATCACATTTTTATCATGAGGAGGCACCAACTGGCCGCCATCTTTCCAATAGGCCTTGTAGCCACTATATTCTTTTGGATTGTGTGATGCAGTGATGACAACGCCGCCCTGGCATTGTAAAGTGCGGATCGTAAAGCTCAGTTCAGGCGTAGGCCTGATGTCATCGAACAAAAAAACTTTTATATCGTTGGCAGCAAAAATGTCTGCTGCGATTTCTGCAAATTGGCGGCTGTTATTTCTTACATCATGGGCAATGGCAACCTTTACTTCAGGAAAGCATTTTTTCAAATAATTCGCATATCCCTGGGTGGCCATACCCACCGTATATTTGTTCATTCTATTGGTTCCAACACCCATAATTCCCCGAAGTCCGCCGGTTCCAAATTCAAGGTCTTTGTAAAATGCATCTTCCAATTGCAGGGCATCATTTTTTTTTAATTCCTGAATGTGACTTTTTGTTTCTTCGTCATAATTACCCGAAAGCCATTCATTTATTTTGTTTTCTGTTTTTGTATCCATGAGTTTTTTTTTACAATTTAAAGATATTCTTTTTGATTTATTTTCAAGATTCTAAAACCCAATAATCTTATTTTTGCCCGATGCTTTTCTCCGTAAACAAACAACCGCCTGACCGCGTCTTTCTTTATCATCTGCACACACGCCGGCCAGCAATAACATTTTTTCTTTCTCTGCTTTTCTTTGGTTTTATTTTTCCACAAAAATCACTTTCGCAAGATACTTTCAAAGAAAATATTTCTTTTAACCAATCCATCTTTCATTCATCAAAGATTACTGAGCCAGTTGATACTTTTAAAATTTATCCTTACAATAAAAAAAGAATCAGATTAGTAACAGCCGCCAATATCGTGGGTTACGGCGGCACACTTATTGGATTAAACGCCATCTGGTATGCAAAATACCCACGCTCAGCTTTTCATTTTTTTAATGATGATGCAGAATGGCAACAGATGGACAAGGTTGGGCACATATACAGTGCCTATACAGAAAGCCGGGCGTCAATGGAAGCCTGGCGCTGGGCAGGAATGTCGCGAAAAAAAAGTATCTGGATTGGCGGATTAAGTGGTGTTGCTTATCAATCTATCATTGAAATCCTGGATGGTTTTTCTTCAGAATATGGATTTAGCCCGGGAGATTTTACTGCAAATATCATCGGTTCTGCATCTTTTGTTTCACAGGAGCTTGCATGGAATGAACAGAAAATTCAATTGAAATTTTCATTTCACAGAAAAAATTATGGAGAGCCGGATTTGGATAAAAGAGCTGACGCTTTATATGGAAGAACAGAAATTGAAAGATTTATCAAAGATTATAATGGCCAATCCTATTGGGCAAGCGCAAATATCAAATCTTTTTTTCCGGAATTGAACCTACCACGTTGGTTGAACATTTCTATAGGCTATGGCGCAGAAGGAATGTTTGGTGGCACAAAAAATATCGGTTATGATAATGAAGGAAACGTTATTTTTGACCGTACCGATATCAAACGGTATCGTCAATGGTATCTCTCTCCTGATGTGGATTTCACTAAAATCAGAACCAATAAAAAAGGAATAAAAGTGTTATTGTTTGTACTGAATTCTTTTAAATTTCCTGCACCCACTCTGGAATATTCTAACGGCAGTTTTAAAGGACATTGGATCGTGTTTTAAAAAGACGAAAGCTTTTTTTTATCTTCCATTTAAAGGATCAGTAAAGCAAGAAATAATCGGATTTTTTGTTTTGGAAAGAACTTAAATTGATAAAATTCTTCTTAGAAGTGATTTCTTTTTTTGGGGATAATCGAGAGTATTTTCCTCATGTGAATCGTCTTTTTTTGCAATAAAGTTGGTAATTCCATATTGCAACGCAGTTCCCAGTGCTTTTTTTACAAGCCCTGCTGATTTTCCCACTACCATTTTGCGTGAAAAATAACCAGCGCCCAATCCAATCGCCACCTTCAATAGATTGTGTTTGAGCGTAGTAGATTCCTGCACTTCATGCAAAGTATTTTTTAAAATATTGGTAGGCTTTAATTCCTCAAGTACGATGTGAAAATGATCTTTCAGGTCTTCGCCCAAAAAATTTCTGCGTCTTTCCAGTCGTTTAATAGCGGTGGCAAGATCGGTGGTATTTGCAATAATTTCCAGTTTTTCCTGCGCTGTTTCTTCATTAGTCATCTGCTGAAGATTTAATCTTAATCTACTAACTCCTTAATGAGCGTATTGCTAATGGGTTCTTTTAATAATTTATTTTTTGATTTATAAAGAACAAGTCCGATGATAATATAAATACATGCCATGATAAAAAACCCCCAGAAAGCATGTCCGAGCCACATTCCTAATAGTAACGACAAACCAACTGTTATACAGATTAACACCATAAACAGCAGTAAGATTAAAATTATAGAAACTATCAAGGTGGATAAAAGTCCTGAAACTTTGTTGATGCCTTTAAGCTTTAATAAATCAATCGTTGTTTCTACATAATCCTTCAGTTTACCAAATAATTCTTCTATACTGGTAGGGTTATTTTCCATGTTATTTATTTTATCACCGGACCTTGTCTTTAACAAATTTTATGAATTAACGGGATTTGGATTTCGCACGTCATTTTTCATAGCATTTGCTTTTTCTTTTGCCTGATTCACCATGTCTTTACCCATATCTTTTCCTTCAGATACGAGGTCTGATAATTTTTGTTTTGCCGCATCGTATTTTTCTGAAACTGCATCGGAAATATCGTGATATTTATCCTTTACGTTTCCGGCGATGTCAGATCCCTTTTCTGCGATTTTTCTTCTGGTCTCTGTACCTTTATCCGGTGCGAACAAAATGCCTAATACAGCGCCTGCTGCGGCACCTGCCAATACGCTTGCGAATACTTTTCCTGCGCCCATAATTTTAAATTTTAAGTTTTATTAAATGTTGTTTAAGAAGTGTAAAGATAAAATACATTGCCAAGAAACAATAAGACAAATGTTGAAGCCTGAAAGCCTTTACCTGTGCGGCTTTCACAAAAATACCCTTTTTCCGGGAAGCATTTTTTTAAAACATTTTGAGTAAAATTTTGCCCATTGTGAGGAAGGATTTTTAATATCTTCTGAGCCTGTGTTTCTAAAAAAACAACAAAAATACAGCAGTTGTTTTTCAAAAAAATTATTCTTTTGTTTTTCCAAATCGTATGGAATTTGATTCAGGTCAGCCAATTTACCGTATAAGTTTAAAAATTGAAGGCGGCTAATCAGAACCAGCCCCTTCATTAACAATAATGGCCAGTAAAGAAAAAGTAAATGTTAATGAAAACTGATGAAGCAAACATTTCTTTAATAAAACCTCTTTTTGGTCAACAACTTATGGAGGCCTATTGAGTCGGCTTATGAAAGTAGGTTCAAAAAAAATTATTTTTCAAAGGCAATACAGAAAAAAGTAACCTTGAATAATTACTTTATTTTTCTGGCACTATATTTTAGCAACTGATTCAACAGGTTTTAACTTTAAAAAAAAATGAGAAGTCAAAATGTAAAACCGGCAGAGAAAAACGGGAAAAAGAAACAAAACAAATTTTCTAAATTTTTTAATAGTTTTTCTGAAGGGGCTACAAAAGTAACGGGAGGGGTTTTTGCTTTTATCATTGCTATTGCTATTGTGATTCTATGGGCAGTAACAGGGCCCGTTTTTAAGTTTTCGGACACCTGGCAACTGGTCATGAATACCACGAGCAGTATTATTACTTTTTTAATGGTTTTTGTAATTCAACATACTGAAAACAAAGACATGATTGCATTGCAGGTAAAACTTGATGCCCTCATTGAAAAAAGCAAGGTGAGCGATAAAATGATCAATATAGAAGAATTATCGGATGAAGAACTGGAAGAAATAAAAAAATTTTACAACCAAAAAAAAGAAAAAGATAGCAGCACTGAAACAATCGTACAGCATACAGAAATCACTACAGATAATTCAACAGATCAAAAATAAATTTTCACAAAAACCCAGTTTATGCAAAAAAACAAACTTCCCATTTTGATTCCTTTTTTTCTGCTCCTCATACTGCTTGGCAGTTGCAGTATTGTTGGCGGCATTTTTAAAGCCGGGGTATGGGTCGGCGTAATTGGAATTGTTATAATCCTCATAATAATTATCTGGCTCGTAAGCAAAGCAACAAAAAAATAATTGAAGCAATGTATATTGTGTAAATTGAATAATGGTAAAGAATATTTTTGACAAAATAGCTACGCGGACGAGGGTAGGATTCCTTGCTGCATTCTTATTGTTGTTCCTTTCTTATGTATTAACTTTTATTTCTACACGCAAAGTAGCAACCCAGGATTTCTGGTTGAATCATACCAATGAAGTGGTTCATAATCTGGATAATATTATTGCCTTTATCACAAAAGGTGAATCTGCTTTCAGAGGATATCTCATTACCAGTGATAAAAGTTTACTTGCTGAATATGATGAAAGCATACGCGGTACAGACAGCACTTTTTCGAGATTAAAAATACTAACAATCGATAATCCGCATCAGCAAAGGAACCTTGATACCTTACACGATCTGATAGATAAGAAATTTTTATGGATTGAAAATATTATTTCCCATTTTTCTGCTACTCGTAGAATGAGCCCTGGGGTGTTGGAGGGCGACAACCAGGGAGTTACCAAAACAAAAGCAATTCAGGAACAAATTACAAAAATGAAAAATCAGGAAAGCACTTTGTGGAGTGAACGTTCGCAAAAGGTTTCTGAATATTCCGGATTGATACAAGCGCTCAATATCCTTTCTATTATTGTAGCTGTGTTGCTTACCATTTATTCATTGGTAGTATATAATAAAGAGAACAAAGAAAAACTTATGGCATCAAAAAAAGCAGAAGAATATGAACGCCAGCTACAAACAAGAGTAAAGCAGCTTTCTGATTTGAATACAGAACTGATTGAGCTGAGAAGACTGGAAAAATATGTAGTAACAGGAAGAATTGCCCGTGTGATAGCACACGAAGTAAGAAATCCTTTAACGAACATTAACCTGGCGACAGAGCAGTTAAAATCAGAGTTGGCTGAAACGGATAGCACCGATATGTTGTTTTCGATGATCAGCAGAAATTCCGAGCGAATCAATCAGCTGGTGAGCGATTTGTTGAATTCTACCCGGGTAGCGGAACTCTCTTTCTCAGATGCTTCTATCAATGAACTATTGGATGCTGCTTTGGAGCTTGCTAAGGACAGAATCGAATTGAACCATATTAAAGTAATCAAAAACTATGATTCAACCTTGTGCCCGATATCAGTAGATATTGAAAAGATAAAAATAGCTTTTTTGAATATCATTGTGAATGCGGTAGAAGCGATGAACGAAAATGGGATATTAATAATTAATACACAAAATAAAGAAGGCCGTTGTGAAGTAAAAATTACGGATAATGGAAAGGGAATGAAGAAGAGTGAAGTGGACAGGCTGTTTGAACCTTATTTTACTACCAAACAAAAAGGAAATGGCCTCGGGCTTGCTAATTCTCAAAATATCATATTAGGGCACAAAGGAAATATTACCGCCGAAAGTGAGTTTGGAAAAGGAACCACTTTTACGATTACTTTCTAAAAAACGGTTTATTTTGTCCTGCTTCTAAAATTTGATAGTTGCTGAAGTTTCCGGTAAATTCTATTTTTGTGCGCTTCGCTTGTATCAGCACCCATCAGCATTCCCCATGGTTTTAAACTATCTATCTGATCGCAAACGATTTTGATAAATGCAATAGCCGGAACCGATAAAAATAGTCCCGAAATACCGGTAAGTGCACCACCGATCACTACCCCGAGTACAGAAATTAACACATTTATCTGAAGTCTTGAAGAAACAATATTGGGCATTAGAATATTTACATCAATCATGTGAATTCCATAAAAAATTACAATAATCCAAATGACGTCGCTGGTATGCGCCGAAGTGGTCAAGGTAACCAAAACCGTAAAAGCAGTAGCGGTAAACATTCCCAGATAGGGAATGATGTTCAATACAGCCGACAACACCCCAAAAAATATCGCATATTTTATTCCCAATATCAAAAGCCCAACAGAATTGGCAAAAGCTACTACTGACATTTCGATTACAATGCCAACCATGTAATTCCGTATCATCAGTTTTGATTTAATGATTACATTTTGTACATCTTGTTTTAATTCTTTAGTGAAAATAGCGAATAAAAAATTGCGGATGTGAAGCCTGTAATACAATAAGAGAAATGCATAAATGGGCATCAATATCAAAAGCATCAACGCCTCTGAGATGGAAAAAAAAGTGCTGCGGATGTAACCGGTACCCGTAGCTTTTAATTTATCGGCCTGCTGCGCCAGGTATTGATTTTGTTCATTCAGCGAAATGTGAAGGCGGTCTTGTATCCAATTTTGAACGGCTACAAAATGAGCGTTGAGATGTTCTTTTATAGAAGGCACATCATTTACAAAAACAGAAATCTGATTGCTGAGTAAATAAATAATCAGACCCACAAATGCTGTAGCAAGCATTAAGGCGATAATGATCGAAAAAACCCTACCTATATTTTTTGATTCCAAAAAAGCTACCATAGGCAAAAGAAGTACTGATAGCAGTACTGCAAAAGCAAAAGGTATCAAAATGCTTTGAGCAACATATATAAAATAGCAAATAAAAAAAATGACCAGAAACTGAAAACATAATCTTACATAAGTTGGCCACTGTTCATACAGTTTCATTTATTAAAGTTAAATAATCATAAAAAACCTCATCCAATGAAGTATGAGGTTTTAGTTTTGAAGTTAATAAAAAATAAATCAAAGGCTTTGAATCCAGCTGATGACCTGGTCTTTTGTTTTTCCTAGTTTTTGTTGCAAACGGCCTACGAGTTCATCATCTTTTCCTTCTTCATGTTTTAAATCATCATCGGTAAGGTCACCATACGCCTGCTTCATTTTTCCTTTAACTTCATTCCAGTTTCCTTTTAATTTTAATTTCCAGTCTTCCATAATGTAAAATTTTTTTGTTTAATAAATTATGCAGCGCCCCTGATAATTCTTAATAAAACCAGGATTACCGCAATTACCAATAAAATATAAATGAGACCGCCTGCATTCCATACAAACAGTCCGAGCAGCCAACCTATGACAAGGATCACTGCGATGATATACAATAGATTTCCCATTTGGTTTTATGATTTAAGGTTAAAAAATAGATTTTGTGTGAAAAGCTTTATCTACAGTAAATCAAGAAATATTGGGGATTCCTGTTTTTAAATCTCATGCCCTTCGGATGACACCTAAAATAATTGCGATAACAGCAATTACTAACAGAATGTGAATTAAACCACCTGATACATGATAAACCAAAAAGGAGATCACCCAGATAATGACCAGAATTACCGCGATGATGTATAAAAGACTTCTCATTTTTTAAAGTTTTTAAATTGAAAAATATGATTGCTGTATTTATATCATTCAAAACTTTGCCAAATTATTTTATTATAAGATAGTGTAGAATGAAGCATTTATAAATAGCATTACTGTATATGCTTGGGGAAATACCTCTACGAAATGAGCATTAATTTAAGATTTCAGCATCATTTCTTTGAAGAATGATGTATCCCTCATCATTCAGCTTAATTCTTTTCCATTAACTTTGTTTGAATGCTGTTTAAAAAAAATTTTTCAAAAATATCTTTAATCATTAAAGACGTCTTTAAAGAATTTTCCGCTGATAATATTATTAAATACAGCGCTTCACTTGCCTATTACACTGTTTTTTCAATCGCCCCGTTACTGGTAGTAATTACCACATTATTTGGTTTTCTTTTTGGCCGGGAAGCTATGCAGGGAAAAATGTATGAGCAATTGAACAAATTGGTTGGAAGCAGCGCTGCTATTCAGATTCAAGACATTATAAAAAACATTCATCTTAGTGGAAATAATTTTATTGCAACGGTTATCAGCATCGTTATTTTATTGATTGGCGCTACCAGTATTTTTGGTGAAATACAGGATTCTATCAATAAAATCTGGGGATTACGCATCAAGCCACATAAAGTATGGTGGAAACTAATACTTACACGTTTACTTTCATTTTCATTGATTTTGACCATTGGTACTATTATGATAGTATCACTTTTACTAAATGCCGTTGTTGCTGCTTTTGGAAAATTTATTGCCCGCTATATTGCCAGCTACAGTCTTTACTTTATTCAAATCTCCGACGCAATTCTTTCTTTTATAGTTGCCGCTTTTTTGTTCAGCCTAATCTTCAAAATATTGCCAGATGCAAGAATTCGCTGGAAAGATGTCTTTTTTGGAGGATTTATAACTGCAATTTTTTTTACGCTCGGCAAATTGGCTATTAGCTTTTATTTGAGAAAAAGTAATCTCATGTCAGTATATGGTACAGCAGCTTCCATAATTATTTTGATGGTCTGGGTATATTATAGTGCAATTATTTTATACCTTGGTGCTGAATTTACAAAAGTTTATGCTAAATTGTATGGCAAAAATATTTTACCAAATGAATATGCGGAATGGGTGAGAACAGAAAAAAAAACAATTGCTGCACCCGAATTAAAAAACCAAGATTTAAATTAACTTTGTACGCTTTTAATTCCTATCTATAGCTATGAATAAAAAAATACTGATTATTGATGATGACTTTGATATGTGCGCTTTACTAAGCCGCTTTTTGAATAAAAAAGGCTATGAGACAGAAGTTGCACATAACGGAGCAAAAGGACTTGCGAAATTTAATGAATTTCACTTTGACATTGTACTCTGCGATTACCGGCTCGGTGATAAAGACGGAAAGGATGTACTAATGAAAATTAAAGAAGCAAAACCGAAAACTATTGTGATTATTATCACCGGTTATTCTGATATCAAAACTGCTGTTGATGTTATTAAAATGGGCGCCTTTGATTATATTACCAAACCACTAATACCGGATGAAGTAATCAATGTAATTGAAAAAGCAGTCGCCAATCCTCTTTCTGAAACATCAGCGCCTGTAGCAAAGCCTGCAGCAACAGCGACACAGAAAAAAAGAATTTATGAATTATCATTGAATAACGAATACCTCATAGGCCAGGACGGAGAGACTGCAAAAATATATCGTCAGATTGAGATTGTAGCGCCTACCAATTACAGTGTCATTTTATATGGCGAAAGCGGAACAGGCAAAGAAGTAATCGCCAAAACCATTCATGAAGCGAGCAACCGCAAAGGCCGTCCATTTGTTGCAATGGATTGTGGCACCTTATCAAAAGAACTTTCTGGCAGCGAATTATTCGGCCACGTAAAGGGCGCTTTTACCGGCGCAGTTACCGATAAAGAAGGGCATTTTGAAATGGCCAACGGCGGTACTTTATTTCTGGATGAAGTTTCTAATTTGCCAAAAGATGTGCAGGCTTCTTTGCTTCGGGTAATCCAGGAAAGAAAATATAAAAGAGTAGGCGGTACCAAAGAAATGGATGTAGATGTAAGAATTATTGTTGCTTCGAATGAAAACCTGCAGGAAGCGTATCAAAGAGGAAAATTCCGTGAAGATCTTTATCACCGGTTCAATGAATTTTCTATCAATCTTCCGGCATTAAGAGACCGGAAAGGTGATATTCCACTTTTCGCTCAGTTCTTTCTCGATAGAACAAACGCAGAGTTGCAAAAAAATATAGAAGGATACGATCAGGATGTAGAAGAAATGTTTTTGAACTACTCCTGGCCAGGTAATTTGAGAGAATTCAGAAATGTGGTGCGTCGCGCCGTTTTGCTTACGCAGGAAGGAAAAATAAATTCGAAAGTATTACCGTGGGAAATTACCCAATCGCTCATTCTGAATGAAGTGCAGGCGAATGGAAACGAAAGCATGCAATCAATAACCAACAACGCTCAACACAAGGATGTAGATTTGAAAGATGCTGCCGCAAAAGCAGAATACGAAACGATTATGAGTGTTTTAAAAGAAGTAAATTTTAATAAAACCAAAGCCGCGGAAATTTTAAAAATTGACCGCAAGACTTTATATAATAAAATAAAGATTTACGAATCTTTGTAGTAATCCGCCATTGTTTTTGAATTGATTTGATCCGGTTTAACTTAAGCCGGATTTTTTTTGAAGATTTTTTTAAACGTGAATTATTAATTTGACTTATTTCTTTCTTTGCTGCAAAACAAAGCAAGCTGAACTTCTTTTTGTTTATAACTTCACTTTCCGTATATTACACCTATGCAGCCAAAGCTTAAAAATATATTGGTGAATCAACTGTTTGTAAAACAATGTTTTATTTTTTTAGCGGTAATATTATTGCTTCCCTCTTTATCATTTGCGCAAAAAGTAATTTCTATAAATGTGAATGAAGGTATTAATCCTTCCACCGCAGAATTTATTCACCTGGGGATTGAAAAAGCGCATAAAGAAAATGCTGAATGCCTTGTTATTAATCTGAATACGCCTGGTGGTTTATTAACTTCTACGCGCGATATTATTACCAATATCATGCAATCTTCGGTGCCGGTAATTGTCTATGTCTCTCCTACAGGCGCTCATGCCGGTTCTGCAGGTGTGTTTATTACCCTGTCTGCAAATATTGCCGCCATGGCGCCCGGAACAAATATCGGCGCGGCTCATCCAGTAGATATGCTGGGAAAATCTGATGCAGTAATGAATGAAAAAGTGGTAAATGATGCGGCCGCTTTTTTGAGAACGATTGCAGAAAAAAGAAACCGGAATGTACAGTGGGCTGAAGATGCAGTGAGAAACAGCGTTGCCATTACCGAGCAGGAAGCGTTAGAGAAAAATGTGATCAACCTGGTTGCTATTAATGAAAAAGATTTATTGACACAGGTGGATGGAAAACAAATACAACTGGAAAATAGTTCGAAAATTTTACACACAAAAAATGCAATTGTTGAGACTCTGGAAATGGGTTTCTTTCAAAAAGTATTGAGTAGAATCAGCGATCCGAATATTGCTTACATCATTATGATGCTTGGATTTTACGGTCTTCTGTTTGAGTTGTTTAGCCCTGGCGCTATTTTCACGGGAATTATCGGAGTCATTTGTTTGATTCTTGCATTTTATTCCATGAGTTCAATGCCGGTAAATTATGCCGGATTAGCACTGATTATTTTTGGAATTATTCTTTATTTACTGGAAATAAAAGTGGTCAGTCATGGCATGTTGGCAATCGGTGGCACCATTTCTGTTTTGCTTGGCTCGATGATTTTATTCAGAAGCAGCCCTGTCGAAAATTTCGTTTCTTTATCCTGGTCAGTCATTTTTTCTGTCACTGCTTTTTCTGTTTTGTTTTTTCTTTTTATTGTAACAATGGGACTCAGAGCGCAAAGAGCAAAACCTGTATCGGGAGAAAACGCGATGATTGGACAAACGGCTGTAACCCTTACTCCTCTTGACCCTCGCGGGCAGGTAAGCGTGATGGGTGAAATCTGGAGCGCCATTTCCCTTTCGCAAAAAATAGGTGCAAATCAAAAAGTGATTGTCAAAGAAATAAATGAACTTACTGTATACGTTCAGCCTGTTGATGAAAATATAAACAGTTAACCCAAACGATTATTTAATTTTAAAAAAAAAACTAAAACATGCAACAATTTCCCATTGGACTTCCGATTATCATTATCGTCATATTTGTTCTTTATATTCTTGCCAGTTCCATTCGTATTCTCCGTGAATACGAAAGAGGCGTTATCTTCCGTTTAGGACGAGTGTTGGATGGTGGTGTCAAAGGCCCGGGCCTCATTCTTCTCATACCAATCATTGACAAAATGGTAAAGGTGAGTTTGCGAACTGTAGTAATGGACGTACCACCCCAGGATGTAATCACACAGGATAATGTTTCTATAAAAGTAAATGCAGTTATTTATTTCAGAGTCATTGATCCGCAAAAAGCGATTATCGAAATTGAAAATTATCTGGTAGGCACTTCGCAACTTTCCCAAACAACTTTGAGAAGTGTATTAGGACAATCTGAACTGGATGAACTTCTTTCTCAAAGAGAAAAAATCAATATCAAACTTCAACAAATTATTGATTTGCAAACAGAACCCTGGGGCGTAAAAGTGACGCACGTAGAAGTAAAACAAATTGATCTGCCGCAGGAAATGCAACGCGCGATGGCGAAACAAGCAGAAGCGGAAAGAGAAAGAAGAGCAAAAGTGATGTCTGCGGAAGGAGAATTCCAGGCTTCTCAAAGATTGAGCGATGCAGCAAAAATATTGAGCGAACAACCCAGCGCGTTAACTTTACGTTATTTGCAAACCCTTCGTGAAATTGCTACCGAAAATAATTCAACTACCATCTTCCCGATTCCGATTGACTTCTTAAAACCTTTTATGAAAACGCTTTCAGAAACCCAGGAAAATAAAGCCGGCTCGCCTGTAGTAATTACCAATCCGGAAAATCAATAATGTAATTTCTTAGAAACTATTTTTGGCATTAATTATGGACTAAAATCTTGCGGTTTCAAGGTTGCCAGCTTTTGAAAAGTTGCCAATCTTGAAACCTTTTTAAATATTTAGCATGAAACAAATTGAAATAGGAAGTTTAAAATACGAAGATTTCCAGGAATTGCTGGTTGCAATGAAGGCCGCATATCCACGCTGGAATGGCAATTTCTGGAGTTTGGAAACGATAAAAAAACTAATTGATAAATTTCCCGAAGGACAAATTGTAATCAAAGTCGATGGCGTTGTAGTAGGCTGTGCCCTTTCCATAATTGTAAATTATAACCGCTTTGGCGATACGCATACTTACAAACAAATTACCGGCAATTATACGTTCAGCACGCATGATCCGGAAAATGGAGACGTGCTTTATGGAATAGAGATTTTTATTCATCCTGATTATCGCGGATTGCGTTTAGGCAGGCGGTTATATGATGCACGCAAAGAATTGTGTGAACAATTAAATCTGCGCGCGATTATTTTTGGCGGAAGGATTCCTGAATATCATAAATATGCTGATACACTTTCACCAAAGGAATTTATTCAAAAAGTAAAGCGAAAAGAAATATACGATCCGGTGCTTTCATTTCAACTTGCCAATGATTTTCATGTAAAAAAAGTATTGAATAATTACATGCCTGAAGATGCGCAAAGCAAAGAATTTGCGACTTTGTTGCAATGGGATAACGTGTATTATACCAGTGAAGCAAAAACATTATTCAATGCAAAAACTTATGTTCGCCTTGGATTGATCCAATGGCAGATGCGGCCTTATAAAGACATGGATGAAATGTTTACGCAGGTTGAATTTTTTATAGATTCTATTTCTGCTTATAAAAGCGATTTCGCTTTATTGCCTGAACTTTTTAATGGCCCTTTGCTGGCAGAATTTAATGAAATGTCGGAAGCAGAAGCAATGCGTGCTTTGGCAAAATACACGCCCGATTTCAGGAAGCGTTTCCGTGAACTTGCAATAAAATACAATGTAAATATCATCACCGGAAGCGTGCCCAGCATTGAAGGAAATGCGTTAAAAAATGTCGGCTACTTATGCCATCGGAATGGCAATATTGACCAGTATGAAAAGATTCACATCACACCTGATGAATCTAAGTTCTGGGGAATACACGGAGGCGAAACATTGAAAGTTTATGAAACAGATGCAGGGAAAATCGGCATCCTGATTTGTTATGATGTGGAATTTCCGGAATTGCCAAGATTACTTGCTGACCAGGGCATGCAAATTTTATTCGTTCCATTTTTAACTGATACACAGAATGCTTACAACCGTGTCCGCTATTGTGCCCAGGCGCGTGCGATAGAAAACGAATGTTTTGTAGCAATTACCGGCTGTATTGGAAATCTTCCGAAAGTGGAAAACATGGATATTCAATATTCACAATCAGCCGTTTTCACTCCATGTGACTTTGCTTTTCCATCAAATGGAATAAAAAGTGAAGCGACCGCCAATACTGAAATGATCCTCATAGCAGATGTTGATCTTTCTCTTTTGGACGAATTACATACTTATGGAAGTGTAAGAAATTTAAAAGACAGGAGAACCGATTTTTATGAATTGATTTTGAAGGGGCAGCCTTCGATCTAGTAGGCATCTATTTGCTTTGAGTCGGGAACACTAAAAAGGTTTATCTTAATCCGATGAAAGAACTTGCATCCTACATAACGATAAATCCTGAAATCCGGTTCGAAAAGCCCTGTATAAAAAACACCAGAATTGCCCTTGCAGATATCTTACAATGGCTGGCCTCGGAAATGAGCCATGCGGAAATTTTGAAAGATTATCCATTGTTGAAAGAAGAACATATTCGTGCGGCTCTAATGTTCGCAGCCAATAGAGAATCAATGATAAAATTATTGCCGCCTGATGAAATTATTATTAGACGCAAATGTTTCCTGGCGATTATCAGCAAAACCAAATTGCATTTCGATGATTGTATTCATTTTGATCGAATCGGATTACCGGTTCCTGCATCTGACAAATTTGGAATTATGCTTTGATAAATGAGTTGCTAACAGTGACCACATGCGCTGGTTTTCTTGCCGTACTTCTTTGGCTTTATTCTTGTAATTTTTTTAGCTCAACTGTATTCAAAAGTTTATGGAAGTCAATCAAAATCAAAAGCAGGAGATAGACAAAAAAGCGGATAAAATCAAAAAGAAATCTTCTTTTATCTGGCTGGGAACTTATATTACTGTTGCACTAATTTCGATCGGGGCGTATATTCTTTTCCGCATTCACGTTCTGGATGTTTTTGGCAAATACAGAATGACGCTGCAAAAACTTTCTCTCGCTATATTTTTTGCTGTGCTTATTTTATCTGCCACCAAGCTGGTTGAATTAGAAATCCAGAAAAGATCTAAAGGAAAATATAACCGGTACAACTTAATCCAGCTTACCAACTTGTTAAGCATCATAGCTGTAGCCATTCTTATTATTTCATTTTTATTTGCCAACTGGTATGCTGCCGCACTTTCCCTTGGGCTCATTTCACTGATTTTAGGGTTTGCATTACAGACACCCATTTCATCATTCATTGGTTGGATTTATATCATTATCCGAACGCCTTACCGCATTGGTGACCGGATTGAAATTAATAGTTTCAAAGGGGATGTGATTGAAATTGGATATGTCGATACAACACTTTGGGAATTTGCCGGCGATTATCTCACCAATGATTTGCCAAGTGGCAGGCTGATTCGTTTTCCCAATAGTTTGGTACTTCAATCAGCAGTTTTTAATTATTCCTGGGAGGATTTTAATTTGATCTGGAATGAAATTCCTTTTCATGTTGCTTATGAAAGCGATTTGGATTTTGTAGAAAAAACAATAAAAAAAGTAACCTCAGCAGAATTGGGGCCGCAAATGGCAGACAGAATTACGCAATTAAGAGAATTAGTGAAAGATTCACCAATCAGTGAAATGGAGATCAAAGAATATCCTTATGTTAGTTTTCGCATCAATGATAATACATGGGTAGAAGTAACGGTAACTTACCTTGTTCCGCCGAGAAAAGCAGCCACGATCCGCACGGAAATTATTCGTAACATTCTTGCAGAATTCAATAAGGCACATGATAAAGTGTTGTTTCCAAACGGCAATTCGAGGTAGGGGCATAATTATTGAATTATTCAATTAATAAATTATTGAAGACAGATACAATTTTGCAACTATTCTTCTTATTCTTAAATACGAATCACTGGTATTTGTTCCTTTACTGAACCATCTGAATACAAACTTACTTTTCCGCGTTAATTCCTCTAATCTGTGTAATCTGTTTAATCCGTGGCATAAATAATTCCTACATTCGTGAAATTCAAAATGAAAATATGCAAACAATCCGTTGGGGAATCATTGGCTGCGGCGACGTTACAGAAATGAAAAGCGGCCCTGCATTTAAAAAAGTAAATAATTCTTCACTCGTAGCAGTGATGCGCCGTGATGCAGAAAAAGCAAAAGACTATGCAGTAAGGCATGGCGTTTCTAAATGGTATAATGATGCAAACGATTTAATCAACGATGATGAAGTAAATGCAATCTACATCGCCACACCACCTGCCTTCCATGAAGAATATGCGATTGCCGCTATCAATGCCGGAAAGCCGGTCTATATTGAAAAACCAATGGCTTTAAACTTTGCATCTGCAAATATGATTGCTAAAGTTGCTGAAGAAAAAAACATCAAAGTTTCGGTGGCACATTACCGTCGCGGCCAACCACTTTTTAATAAGGTAAAACAATTATTAAAAGAAAAAATTATCGGCGATGTTCGTTTTGCCCGTTTACAATTTTACAAAAAACAACTTCCATTCGAAGCGCTCGATGTTCCGAAAGTAGCGTGGCGCATAAATCCTGCAATATCCGGTGGTGGCTTATTTCACGACATTGCCCCTCATCAGCTCGACCTGATGTATTGGTTTTTTGGAGACATTGAAAAAGCATCTGGCTACTCTGCAAACCAATCGAAATTCTATAATGCAGATGACATTGTAAGTGGAAATATTTTATTTAAATCCGGTGTAATTTTTAATGGTTTGTGGTGTTTCAATGTCGTGGAAGAAAATGTAAAAGACCTTTGTGAAATTCAGGGTTCTGAAGGAAAAATGCGTTTTCCCATTTTTGAACATAAAAAAATTGAGATCATTAAAAATGGCCAAACAGAAAGTATTTTGTTTGAACCACTTGAACATGTGCAACAACCATTGATTCAAAAAGTGGTAAATTATTTTTTGGGAAAAGGCCCAAATCCTTGCGCAGCCCAAGACGGTGTAAAGGTGATGTGGATAATGGATCAACTTACCAGGAAATGAAAGAATATCTTTTTCCAGAGACGTTTTTTCTAACGTCTCTACATTCCTATCATTATCTTCGTGGGCAAAATGTATTCATTTCTTCGTAACATATTATTTTGGTTTGATGCAGAGAAGGTTCATTATTTTTCAATGAACATGCTCCACTTTTTTTGCGGTTTTTCTTTTATAAAAAAATATTTGAAAAAGAAATTCACTCCTGAAAAAAATTTATCAAAAGAAGTTTTTGGAATTACTTTTTCAAATCCCGTGGGCCTTGCCGCAGGTTTTGATAAGAATGCAAAATACCTGAATGAACTGGAAATATTGGGCTTTGGTTTTGTAGAAATAGGAACAGTAACTCCTTTGCCACAGGAAGGAAACCCAAAACCAAGGTTATTTCGCTTACCAAAAGATAAAGCTTTAATAAACAGGATGGGTTTTAATAATGAGGGTGCAAAAGCAGCAGCAGAGCGAATTAGAAGTTATCGAAAGAAAAATAAAAATTTATTAATCATTGGTGGAAATATTGGTAAAAATAAAGTTACACCAAATGAAGATGCGTGGAAAGATTACGAAATTTGTTTCAATGAATTACATGATGTAGTAGATTATTTCGTAGTAAATGTAAGTTCGCCAAACACGCCTGGGCTAAGAGATTTGCAACAAAAAGATTCTTTAAAAAAGATCCTTACAAACCTGCAACAAGTCAATCAAACAAAAAAAAGTTCAAAGCCTTTACTCTTAAAAATTTCCCCCGATTTGAATGAAAATGATTTGGATGACATAATTGATCTGGCAATGGAAATTCAGTTAGATGGTTTAGTTGCAGCAAACACAACGATCAGCAGAAAGAATTTAATCACATCGGAAAAAGAAATTGAAGAAATCGGAGCCGGTGGCTTGAGTGGAAAATTTTTAAGAAAAGAATCAACGCGGATTACCAATTACGTTCATCAAAAAACAAATGGAACCATTCCAATCATCAGCAGTGGCGGCATTTTTTCTGCAACAGATGCAAAAGAAAAGTTCGAAAACGGCGCAAGTTTGATACAGGTCTGGACTGGTTTTATTTATGAAGGACCGGGAATAGTGAGGAAGATTTTGAGTTGACAGAAACGAGACCTCAAAAAAAACCTGCATCTTGCATCAAAAGACAAATCGTCTTTATTTCTTCATTTACTGTCCTCCAATTCCGGTTCATCCAATTGCACCACTCTTTTATTTTGTCTTTTTATCATCACCATATTCAGCACTTCTACAATAAAAGAGAAAGCCATTCCGAAGTAAATATAATTTTTGAGATGAAGCTCTTCTGCTTTATCTGCCGCCCATCCTTCTATCACAAGACTCAATCCAATCATTACTAAAAATGAAAGGGCCAGCATTTTAAATGTCGGATGCTTGTGAATAAAAGCTGCGATATAAGGACTGAAAGAAAACATAATAATCATTGCAATAATTACCGCTGCAATCATAATCTCCACATGTTTTGCAGTACCTCCGGCCGTGATTACACTGTCGAAAGAAAATACCATATCTATCAAAACAATTTGAAAAATTGCCTGTGAAAAATTAAGTGGTTTACTTTTAGTTTCTGTAGTATTTGGATCTTCGCCTTCTAATTTCTGATGTATTTCATGTACGGATTTATAAATGAGAAATACACCACCAGCAAGCATTACAATACTTGCCAGGTCAAATCCCTTATTAAAGATAGTAAACACCGCTTTCCCTTTTTGAGCAAGCAGCCATCCAAGCGCCAGCAACAAAATGCTTCTTACTACAGAGCCCATAATTACCCATGCAAGCCTTGCTTTTTTATGTTTTTCTTTTGGCAGCCGGTTTATAATAATGCTTACAAAAATTACATTATCAACTCCCAGGATAATTTCAAGAATGACAAGAATAAAAAAACTGATAATACTATCAGTTGTTAATAAATAGCTCATTTAAGTAATTAAATTTTATAAAAAACCTTTCAATTTCCTGTCCCCGATCTTACTTCTACAATACGATCTACTATATATTTTGTATCGCCACGCCATGGAAGTTTAGCCATTTTTTCTTTATAATGTACACTAATTTCCCTTCCTTCCAGCTTCAATAAACTATCAGCAACAGCGGGGTTTGTAACAGAAAAATCCCACATGTAATTCATCATCATGCTGTTATTTGCCGCATTGGTAACGCCGCCCAGATTCATTTCACCTTCATAAGTTTTAAACATAAAACCCTGTTGTGAAAACTCAATTAATCTTCCCGCCCGATTGCCTTCGCTATATGTGTAACTATATCTTGCGACAAAAAAAATAATCAGAAATACAATAATGATTCCGAGTATGGGCAAAACATATTTTTTCATGAAAAAATTTTACACAAACATAAACAATCGATTAAATATAACTCATTTACCAACGGTAAAATGCTGCCTTAAAGAAGTTGTAAATTGCATGAATTTATTTTACAAAATTGTATTTAAAAAATAATATATGAACATAGGAATTGTTTGTTACCCGACTTTTGGAGGAAGCGGCGTGCTTGCCACTGAGCTAGGAAAAGCATTGGCCGAAAAAGATCACAACATCCATTTTATTACTTATCAGCAGCCGGTACGACTTGGCGGTTTTCATGCAAATATTTTTTATCATGAAGTGAGCGTTCCTACCTATCCGCTGTTTGACTATCCGCCTTACGAAACTGCGCTTGCGAGCACTATGGTAGATGTAATCATTAACCAAAAAATAGATTTACTGCATGTACATTATGCGATTCCACACGCCTCCGCTGCATATATGGCCCGACAAATTCTTTTAAAAGAAGGAATCAATATACCGGTAATTACTACCTTGCATGGAACTGATATCACCTTGGTTGGAAGAGATAAAACGTATTCGCCGGTTGTTACCTTTTCTATGAATGAAAGTGCTGCTATCACCGCTGTTTCAAAGAATCTGCGCGATGAAACTTACAATAATTTCAAGATGGAAAAAGACATAGAAGTGATCTATAATTTTGTAGATGCAAAACGGTTTAATAAAAAACCGGTAACGCCTTTCAGGCAATTAATTGCCCCAAATAATGAAAAGATCTTGTTGCACGCTTCTAATTTTAGAAAAGTAAAAAGAGTACAGGATGTAGTGTATGTTTTTGAAAAAGTAAATAAAAAAATTCCTTCCAAATTATTGTTTGTCGGAGACGGTCCGGAGCGATCATTTATCGAAGATCTTTGCAGAAAAACCTGTGCCCGTACAGACATCCGGTTCCTGGGTCGACAGGAAGAAATGGAAGAAATTCTGGCCATTTCGGATCTTTTTTTATTGCCGAGTGAATATGAAAGTTTCGGCCTGGTAGCGCTGGAGGCAATGGCAGCAGCGGTTCCGGTGATTTCTACTAATGTCGGCGGTTTACCTGAAATAAATATTAATGGCGTTACCGGATTTTTGAGCAACGTCGGGGACGTAGAAGATATGAGTAACAATATTGTTCGAATTTTATCCAATGAAAAAGCTTTTGAAAAAATGAAAAAGAATGCATTGGCACAGGCAATGAAATTCGATATCACGAATATCGTTCCCCAATACGAGGATTTGTATAAGAGAGTTTTGGAGGAGAAATAGGATTTTTGAGAAGGAATTTGAGAGAGTTTAGAATCGTTTAGAGTTTAGAATCGTTTAGAAGGTTTTGAAGCAGCAAAACAACACCTGCCTGCCCGTTCAGGCGGCAATCTTACGGATTCGTATTTTTTATTTTATTTCCAAATGACGAACAGACAAATATTTTTAAATCACATCGGGCAAACATCACCAAACCCGCTTGCACTTGAGATTGTACGTGCACATGGCAGTAAATTATTTGATATAAATGACAAGGAATATATTGATTTGATTGGCGGCATCAGCGTCTGCAATGTAGGACATGGAAATCAAAAAGTAATTGATGCGATTAAAAAACAGGCAGAAGATTTTATGCATGTCATGGTGAATGGCGAACTGGTTTTATCGCCTCAAACTGCCTATGCAAAATTGCTCACTGAAAATTTGCCGTCTTCTCTAAATTCTGTTTTTTTTACCGCATCCGGAACGGAAGCAACAGAAGGTGCAATGAAACTTGCAAAACGTTTTACAGGAAGAACACAAATCGCTGCTTTTAAAAATTCCTATCATGGAAGTACACAAGGTTCTTTGAGCATTATCGGTGATGAATATTGGCGCAATGCTTTTCGTCCTTTATTGCCGGATATTTTGCATTTGGACTATAATTCTTTTGATGCACTTCAATTCATTACAACAGATACTGCCTGTGTGATTGCGGAAACCATACAAGCGGAAGCAGGCGTAATTGTTCCTGAAAAAAAATGGATGGAGGCGCTTAGAAAAAAATGCTCAGATACAGGAGCTTTATTGGTGCTGGATGAAATTCAATGCGGCTTCGGGCGCAATGGAACGCTTTGGGCTTTTGAACAATTCGACTTGGTTCCAGATGTATTATTATTAGGCAAAGCATTAGGCGGTGGAATGCCATTAGGCGCTTTTATTGCCGATAAAAAAATCATGGACTCATTCACGAATAATCCTGTCCTTGGTCACATTAATACTTTTGGTGGACATCCCGTATGTTGTGCTGCGGGAAATGCAGCTATGCTATTTTTATTGCAGGAAAATCTTATCGAAAAAATTTTTAAAAAAGAAAAATTATTTCTTTATAATCTTCATCATCCAGAAATAAAAAATATCAGAAGCCGCGGATTGATGATGGCGCTTGAGTTTGAGAGCTTTGAACAAAATAAAAAGGTGATAGATGCACTCCTGGAAAAGGGCGTTTTTTCTGATTGGTTTTTATTTGCTTCGCAATACTTACGAATAGTTCCGCCATTAATTATTTCTGAAGATGAAATTTTAAAGGCGTGCGATTCAATAAGAAAAGTGGTTTCAGATTTGTAAAATATTTTTAAAATAAATCATTTTATGAGAGTGACAGAATCATTTGTAAATGCCTTTCATGGTTTAAGAGACTGCATCCTACATGAAAAAAATTTCAGAATACAATATATCATCGGAATTTTAATCGTGATAGCAGGATTTTTCTTTAACTTAAATCAGGCTGAATGGTCTCTTATTTTGATTTGCTTCGCCATGGTTTTAAGTTTTGAAATTATTAATTCTGCAATTGAAAAACTCTGCGATTTAGTATGTCCTGATTTTAATCTCACCATAAAAAAAGTCAAAGATATGGCTGCTTCAGCAGTGTTATTGTCAGCAATTATTTCTTTTATTATAGGATGTATTATTTTTTTACCAAAAATAAAAATGCTGTTTTTTAATAAATAGGAAAAAGCTGAATACGCATTATTTCTTCCTTTACTGCAGGGCTTATTTTCAAAATAACGTTTAGGTATTACCGTTATATTAAAATTATGGTTGTATCAGATTAATTAACTCTCCAATTGTATAATCAATTTCTTCTTCTGAAGTAAATCTTCCAAGGCCAAATCTCAAAGATGAGAGCGCCATTTCATCCTTTAATCCCATTGCTTTTAAGACGTAAGAAGGTTCGTTGGTTCCGGAAGTGCATGCAGATCCCGAACTTAATGCAACATTTTTACTCAGGGCAGAAATGAGATCTACACTGTTTATATTTTTAAAACTCATGTTACTTACATTTGGCAACCTATGCTGAGTATTTCCATTGATACAAGCCCTGCCTGTTTTTATCAATTCTGCTTCCAGGCTATCGCGCATTTTACATGTTCTTTCTGCATCTTTTTTCATTTCAATCAGGGATAATTCACATGCTTTTCCAAACCCTACAATTGCCGGAACATTCAAAGTGCCACTACGCATTCCTCTTTCATGGCCGCCGCCATCCATTTGAGCTGCAATTCTAACTCTTGGATTTTTGCGTCGCACATATAATGCTCCTATTCCTTTTGGGCCATACATTTTGTGTGCGGAAAATGACATTAAATCAATCCCATCTTTTATTACATCTACCGGAATTTTCCCCACCGCTTGTGTAGCATCGGAAAAAAATAACACGTCTTTTTTTTTCGCGATAGCAGCAATTTCTTTTACCGGCTGAATTACGCCTGTTTCATTATTTGCATACATAACTGAAATCAAAATAGTATGCACACTTATTGCCTGTTCTAATTCTTCAATATCGATTAACCCATCATCTTTAACATCAAGGTAGGTAATTTCTGCTCCCAATTTTTCCAGATGCCGGCACGAATCTAAAACCGCTTTATGTTCTGTTTTTACAGTAATAATATGATTTCCTTTTGATTGGTACATTTCAAAAATCCCTTTCAGTGCAAGATTGTCAGCTTCTGTGGCGCCCGAGGTAAAAACGATTTCTTTTGGTTCGGCATTTATTACAAGAGCTAGCTGTTCGCGGGCATACTCCACAGCAGCATCTGCTTCCCATCCAAGTGTATGTGTGCGACTTGCAGCATTTCCAAAATACTTTGTAAAAAAAGGCATCATTGCTTCGAGCACCCGGTGATCCACGGGTGTGGTTGCATTATTATCCAGGTAGATCGGAAACTGAAGCATAATTTTTTTATCAAATTTAATGAAAGAAGATTAGAGATTTTTTGGAGGGGTTAGATAGTTTAAATGGTTTAGCGGTTTAGGTTATTTTTGTAAAAATCATTTTTATGAAAAAGATTGAACATGTAGGCATTGCAGTAAAAAAATTATCTGTGTCAATTCCTCTTTTTGAAAAATTATTAGGCACTCCCTGTTATAAAACAGAAGTATTAAGGGGAGACCTGGTAAATACCGCATTTTTTGAAACCGGCAAAAATAAAATAGAATTATTAGAAGGTTATTCTCCCGATAGTGTTATCAGTAAATTCATCGAAAAAAGAGGTGAAGGCCTTCACCACATTGCTTTTGAAGTGGATGATATTCAATCAGAAATGAAACGTCTGAAAGATGAAGGATTTACTTTATTGAATGAAAAACCAAAGGAAGGCGCTGATAATAAATTGATTTGTTTCTTGCATCCGAAAGATACCAACGGCGTCTTGATAGAATTGGTTACATCTAAAGAATCATATCAGAAAAAAATATTAAAAAATTAAACAGTACTTAAAATTTTTGTGTAATTTTTTTTACAGTTTTTTTTAAAATGCCGACTAAAAGAGACATAATTTTTTAACAATCCAAATTATGTACTCAAAAAACTAAATTGGCTAAACATTGTTCAATTTTTCTCTGCCCGTAAAGAACAAGTAAGATAGCTACACGTCCCATATTTCACGCTTATATATCTGCTGCATTTGCCAATAGTATCGGTGTGGCTCATATCATCATTAGTTGCTGTTAAAGAAAAAATAAAACCGTTTAAAAAGAATTGATGGTACTGGTTTATTGCAGTACTGGCATTTTACATGTGAGAAAGAATAGGGAATAGTTTAAGAAAGATGGAGATAAAAATTAAAAGGGATATTCCATGAAAAAAGTGATTTTCCTTATCCTGTTGATTAGTCCAATTGTTCTTCATGCTCAGGTATTTGTGAATGTTGGTGTTGGCGCTGCTACTTTTGACCAACAAATCGAAGTAGGTGAAGGATTACATACGCTACCTACTCAGGTTATTGTACCCGTCGTAAAAATGGCAGCTGGTTACGATATTAAAAATCTTATGTTGGAAGCTGAATTGCGTCCCACTTTGACGCGCAAGCGTAATTCTTCAAACGATCTTGGGATAAAAGCTGGTTATCGCTTTAATCACTTTATTCCAGCTATTGGATATTATTACAATTACTGCAACAGTGATAATCCAATAAATAATACCAGTGGAATTGGTTATTCATTGGAGTATGACGTGCCTGTAACTCAAAACGGCGATTTGTATATTGAAGGTGCTTATCTCAATAATTCATACCAGCTAACAGCAGGATTTCATATACCACTTTAAGGTACCCGCTTACCTTTAACCGAACTTTTTTTTAAAAAAAGGACTTTCGCGGAAAGTCCTCAAGGTGGAGCTGCAGGGATTCGAACCCTGGTCCAAACACATTCGCCGTAAGCCTTCTACATGTTTATTTCTGCATTATTTGTCGGGGAAAACAGGGGCAAAACAAACCAATTTTTTCCGTAGCTGAATGATCTTAAGCAACTGTCACAGCCTTCAGTTGAAGCATCCCGTTTTCTTTTGAGTCGGCGGAAGAGCGTGGCAACAGGACTGGCCAGCTCAACGGCCCTAATGGAAGCGAATCTATCGATTACGCAGCCATGGCAAATTGTGTATTGCCATTTAAGGTTTTCGCATTCAGATTAAAGCGCTAATTACGCAACGCGCTACATGCTTATACTTACAAAGAACTATGCTGTCAAAACCGGTCAGCCCCGGTAATTTTTACTCTGCAAATTTACAAAAAAACAAAAAGAATCCAAAGCATAAGAAGTAGAAGAACATTAATTCTCATAGCGCTTAGAACGAAAAAATTGATTTTCAGCCAGAATGATTTCTTCATTAAAATGACACCTTCGCACATAACCTCGTTTTCCGTTATTATGTGTACAGTAAAGAAATAAATACTATGAAATTGTATTTTCTTTTATAAAAAACAGCTTATTTTTTCATGACTTCTGCCATCGTTTTTCCAATATCTGCAGGACTGGCTACTACATGAACACCACATTCAGCAAGGATTTTCATTTTGGCAGCTGCCGTGTCTTCCGCACCGCCGACTATTGCACCCGCATGTCCCATTCTTCTGCCTGCAGGAGCGGTTTGGCCTGCAATAAATCCTACAACAGGTTTGTGATTATTTTCTTTTATCCAGCGTGCGGCTTCTGCTTCCATTCCACCACCAATTTCGCCAATCATTACAAAACCATCAGTTTCAGGATCATTCATAAATAATTCCACTGCTTCTTTTGTTGTTGTTCCGATAATTGGATCGCCTCCGATACCAATTGCTGTAGAAATTCCCAAACCAGCTTTCGCCACCTGGTCTGCCGCTTCATAAGTAAGCGTTCCTGATTTGGAGACAATTCCGATTTTTCCTTTCTTAAATATAAATCCTGGCATGATGCCCACTTTACATTCTTCAGCAGTAATAA
>JBQCFO010000096.1:0-2000 GCA_051959055.1 Ginsengibacter sp.
CGAAATAAAAAAGAAAGAAAATGTTGCAACAATTTAAAGAAGACCTGGAAAATGAACTGCACAACATTCTTGATTTTTGGCAAAATAAAACCATTGATGATTTGAATGGCGGATTCTTTGGGCAGATTGATAATGATAATAAAATTATTATTGAAGCGCCAAAAGGTTCTGTACTCAACAGCCGGATTTTATGGACATTTTCTGCGGCCTATAATCTTACAAAAAGTGAAGCGTATTTGAAAAGTGCTGAAAGAGCGTTTAAATATTTAAGAGTTCATTTTATTGATAAAGAATTTGGCGGAGTGTATTGGACAGTTGATTACAAAGGAAATCCTCTTGATGCCAAAAAGCAGATTTATGCGCAGGCATTTGCCATTTATGGATTAAGTGAATTTTATATCAGCAGTGAAAATGAGGATGCACTCGATCTGGCAATTGATTTATACAACAGTATTTTGAAATACAGTTATGATGAAGAAAATGGGGGCTATATTGAAGCGCTCGCAAGAGATTGGAAAGAAATGGATGATCTGAGATTGAGTAATAAAGATGCGAATGAAAAGAAATCCATGAATACGCATTTGCATTTGCTGGAAGCCTTTGCCAACCTCTACCGGTCATGGAAAAACGAAAAGCTGGAGGAAAAAGTTTCAGAATTAATCTATATTTTTCTGAATCATATTACAGATCCTGAAACACATCATTTGATTTTATTTTTTGATGAAAAGTGGAATCCAAAATCTCATATCGTTTCTTATGGTCATGATATTGAAGCATCATGGCTCGTCGAAGAAGCAGCGAAATTAATTGGCAAAACAACTTTGTTGCAACAGGTACAAGACCAATCGGTAAATCTCGCGATTGCCGCGTCAGATGGGCTCGACACCGATGGCGGATTATGGTATGAATATGATTTGGAAAAAGATGACCTGGTAAAAGAAAAACATTCATGGCCCCAGGCCGAAGCAATGGTAGGGTTTTTTAACGCGTGGAAAATAACAGGCGTTGACAGTTTTTTGAACCGATCATTGAATTCCTGGAATTTTATCCGGCAGCATATCCTGGATAAAAAAAATGGTGAGTGGCTCTGGGGGATTCATGCAGACAATACAGTAATGAATGAAGACAAAGTCGGCATTTGGAAATGCCCCTATCACAATAGCCGGGCTTGCATGGAGCTGATCAGAAGAATTTGAGAACAAGAATTTTGGACACGAATAAGTTGGACGTTGCGATTACCGGCTTCAAAATTGAAAGCTTCAAAATTGATTTATAATTTAATAAAAATAAAAACAATGACAACACGCCGCTCCTTTATTAAAACCACATCCGTTCTTTCGGTCGGATTGATGGTAGCTCCTTCTGCCTTTAAACCAAAAAATTCTTTGATTGGTTTGCAATTGTACACGGTTCGTGATGCAATGGCAAAAGACCCAAAAGCAACGTTGGCAAGGGTTGCATCGATTGGTTACAATTCTGTTGAAGGCGCCACTTACACCGGCACGGAAAAATTTTATGGCATGACGCCGAAAGAATTTAAAGACGTTTTAAAACAAAACGGACAGGTGATGTATAGCAGCCATTACATGCTTGGTGAACAAGAAAATAATGGAAAACCCATCAAAGGAACCATGTTGCACGACTGGGAGAAAGCTGTGGATGATGCAGCGGAAGTGGGTTTGAAATATATGGTTTGCGCTTATTTGATGGATTCCGAGCGTGGCGATCTGGATCATTATAAAAAGGTAGTTGAAGATTTAAACAAGGCCGGAGAGAGATGTAAAAAATCAGGAATTCAGTTGTGTTACCACAACCATAATTTTGAATTTGTAAAACAAGGAGATGTATATCCTTACGATATTTTGATGACCGCTGATAAAAATCTGGTGAAGATGGAAATGGATATTTATTGGGTTACAAAAGCAGGGATGGATCCACTGCAACTTTTCAAAAAATACCCCGGAAGATTTCCATTGTGGCATGTAAAAGACATGGACAAT
>JBQCFO010000097.1:0-8160 GCA_051959055.1 Ginsengibacter sp.
ATTGATGGTCAACATTATAAAATTCCTGCCGGTTGGCTGATAGAAAAATGTGGCTGGAAGGGTTATAGAAAAGATGGTGTGGGGTGCTATGAAAAGCAGGCATTGGTATTGGTAAATTATGGTAATGCAACGGGAAAAGAGATTTATGATTTAAGTGAACAGATAAAGATTTCCGTAATTGAGAAATTTAATATTGAGATGGAAAGAGAAGTAAATATTTTGTAAAAGTTTTTGATGCCATCCTGACAGAAAAAAAATGAATGGCATTTCTTTTGTAAATGATGGTAAAAAAATTTTATGCAAAAAGGAAATATAAGGGTACAAACGGAAAATATTTTTCCAATCATTAAGAAATTTCTTTACAGCGATCATGAAATCTTTATCCGGGAACTGGTAAGTAACGCGGTAGATGCTACACAAAAATTAAAAACGTTATCCTCTCTTGGTGAACTAAAAGGTGATATCGGGAATACTGATATTCATGTGAAGATTGATAAGGATAAAATGAAGCTAACCATCTCTGATAAAGGCGTTGGTATGACAGAAGAAGAAGTGGACAAATATATTAACCAGGTTGCTTTTAGTGGTGCAGAAGAATTTTTGGAAAAATATAAAGGAAAGAATGAAGCCAATATTATCGGTCACTTCGGCCTTGGTTTTTATTCTGCTTTTATGGTGAGCGATAAAGTAGAAATTATTACAAAAAGTTATAAGCAGGATTCGAAAGCAGTAAGATGGGAGTGTGATGGAAGCCCGGAATATACATTGGAAGAAACCAAAAAGAAATCGCGTGGAACTGATGTGGTACTTTATATAAATGAAGAAAGCAAGGAGTTTCTGGAGGCTGACAGAATCCGTCACATGCTGGAAAAATTCTGCCGCTTTTTACCGGTTCCAATCTTTTTCGAAGAGAAACAAATTAATAATCCAACTCCTGCCTGGACCAAAAAGCCTGCTGACCTTACCGACAAAGATTACCAGGATTTTTATAAAGAATTGTACCCATTTGGCGAGCCGCCTTTATTCTGGATTCACCTGAACGTGGATTATCCATTTAATCTGACCGGAATCCTTTATTTCCCAAAGGTGAAAAAGAGCTACGAAATTCAGAAAGATAAAATACAATTATACAGCAACCAGGTATTTGTCACCGATGAAGTAAAAGATATTGTACCTGAATTTTTGATGTTGCTTCATGGTGTGATAGATAGCCCCGATATACCTTTAAATGTAAGCAGAAGCTATTTGCAGGGCGATCCCAATGTAAAAAAGATAGGCTCCTATATCACAAGAAAAGTTGCGGATAAACTGGAAGAACTTTTTAAAGAAGACAGAAAATCTTTTGAAGAAAAATGGGAAAGCCTTGGCCTTTTTGTAAAATATGGAATGATTACCGATGATAAATTTTTGGAAAAAGCCAATAAATTTAACTTGTACGAAGATGCGGGCGGCGACAAGTTTTACACGATGGAAGAATACCGCGGCGCAACAGAGGCGTTACAAAAAAATAAAGAAGGAAAACTGGTGATGCTATACACCACAGATCCCGTACAGCAAAATGCTTTTATAAAATCTGCTGAACAAAAAGGATATAAGGTCGTAAAGCTCGAAACCATTGTAGATGCTGCATTTATCAATAACATGGAAATGAAATGGACAGATGTTCAGTTTGTAAGAGTAGATGCAGATATTACTGAAAACCTGATTGATAAAAACGAACACAATGAATCAGTTTTAAGTAAAGATGAACAGGAAAAACTCAAAGAATTATTCAAATTTGAAAATCCGGAATTGCATGCTACAGTTGAAATAAAAGGCTTGTCTCCGGAATCTGCTCCTGTTATAGCCACACGTCCGGAATTTATGCGCAGAATGAAAGACATGGCGATGAATGGGGGTGGTGGAATGGGAAGTTTTTATGGAAATTTACCTGAAGAAGTAACCTTAACGGTGAATGGCAATCATCCGATTTACCAGAAAATCTTAAAGGAATCTGAAGTGGATGAGCAAGGCAAACTCATAAAAAATCTTGCAGACCTTGCATTGCTTTCGCAGGGATTGCTGAAAGGAAATGAACTTACTTCCTTTATCAACCGCAGTATCGAAAAGATGGAAGGAAAACAGAAAAGTAAAATAATAACCTTATAAATTTACCCTGATTGACAAAAGGCCATCTTCTGAAAAGGAGGTGTTTTTTTTTTGGTTTATTTAAGATTTAACTGGTTTTCAAAATCAGTTAGGTCTGTTGATAAGATTGAAAGATTGCTAAATAACCCGAGTTCGATATAAGAAAACATGTCACTCCTTCGGAGTTTTCACACTGTTTTTAAACAATGCTATAATAATTTCATCCTCGGGATTGTTTTTCAAGCCTGAAAGGCTGTAACTATTGTAGAAAACGAGTGATTATTAAATAAATCCCGAAGTTATACCGTTAAAAACAAATGAGAACATTGTTAAGTCGAACTGGTTAAATAGAAAAAGCGGGTATTTATTCGTTTGCTGGAAGGCAATACTGGAACGATTTTATCCAAACCTTATTCACCTTAGTAACAAAGTAAACTTCTCTCTATCCGACCTTATTACCTTCTTGATTATACCGTGCAACGAGTTGACAGGTGTCTAAAACGAGTGAGTTCTGTTCTAAAGTGTGAAGTTCTTTTTTATATTAAAGTCAGCGGCACTGCTTCCTTCTCCAGCTTGCTCGTGTACAACAAACAAAGAAATAATCACGATTTATCTTCCGCATCTTTCGAACTCCGAAAATAATTTTGCAAAGAAGAAATAGCAGAGTGCTCGTGATTTCCATACCGGTAGATAGACCACATTTTCAAAATCCTTTCACGCTTTCTTTCTTCCTGGAGAATTCTATCACGGGCTTCAAGTAATTCAAATTGAGTGATCAACCCACGCAATTTTCCTTGCTGTTCCCGGTCAACAACCGGAAGAACTCCAACATGATGAGTGGCCATTCTATCAGCAATCGAACGTAGGGATTCTTCCGGAAAAGTAGTTATAATATCCTTACGCATAAAATCATCTACATTTCCTGAAAGGCTTCCTTCTAAAGCTTTTTCCAAAACATCCTGCCAGGAAATAGCGCCAAGAATGATTCCTTCAAGGTTTACCACAGGCAACAAACGTTGCTTTCGCATATCATGCTGTGCCTGGATCATTTCTTTTACTTCCGACATGGGAGTTCCTGTCCTAATTGTTAGAATATTTGTTGACATTACATCTTCTGCAAATAAAACTTCCAGCGGCTCCACTGCATATTCCCGCAAGACGTGAAAGCCGCGCCGCGCCACTTTTTCTGTGAGAATGGAGCGTTTTAAAGTGAGCACACTGATGAGATGGGCAAGAGTAACGGTAATCAGCAAGGGAAGAAATAAATTGGTGCTGTGTGTCAATTCTATGGGAAAAACGATTGAAGTAAAAGGAGATCGCATTACTCCAGCCAGAGCGCCGGCCATGCCCAACAAAGCCCATTCTGAAGGAATTTTTCCCGGAAAAACCAATCCGAGTAAACCGCCCAAAGCCGCGCCCATCATTAATATCGGCGCCAGGATGCCGCCGCTGGTGCCTGAGCCCAATGCTACAGCCCAGATAATTAATTTGACGACGAAAATGCTTACCAGTGTAGTAACAGCGAGGTTTCCGGCAAGTTCATCGGCAATAGTATCATAGCCAACTCCGAGGGCGTGCGGCTCAATTACGCCACCAATTCCGACGATTAACCCTCCTAATATCGGCCACCACATCCAGTGAATTGGTAATTTGCGAAAGGCATCTTCTGCACCATAAACTGCTTTAGTTAACACCCACGCCATACTACCACAAATGATACCTAATATCACTGCATCCAATAATCCTGTGGTTCCTAGTTGTGTCATTTTGCCAACAGGAAATAACGGTTCTGCACGCATCCAGCCTTCATGGACAAACACATGCCGCACCCCATCTGCCACCATGCTGGCAATAGCGGCAGGAACAAAAGAACGTGGTTTCCATTCAAATAAAAGCAGCTCTACACCCAGAATTACAGCCGCAATCGGCGTTCCGAAAACAGCGCTCATTCCTGCGACAGCGCCCGCTACCAGCAGGCTTCGACGCTCAATGGCAGTTAAACTGAGAAATTGTGCCAGTACAGAACCAACTGCTCCACCCGTTAAAATAATGGGGCCCTCTGCACCAAAAGGGCCGCCCGTTCCAATACTAATCGCGCTTGCAATAGGCTTAAGAATGGTTAATTTTGGTTCCACTTTGCTACCACCAACCAGGATGGTTTCCATCGCTTCGGGAATTCCATGACCACGTATCCTTTCCGAGCCATAACGTGCCATAAATCCTACAATTAAGCCACCCCCCACCGGAATTAAAACCGCCAACCAGCCCAATGTATTATTGCGTGGAGAAGTAAGGTTTAAATCAAAACGCTGATAATATAAAAAATTACTGATAAGGGCAATGAGGTCAAGAAGAAACAGTGCTATAAAAGCTCCGAAAACGCCAATAATTACAGATAGTGGAATGAGTTTGAGAACTTGGGAAGTAGTAGTAAAATCGCTCAATTTGCGGGCGACACCTGATGCAGGCGTGAACCTGCTGTTATCATCATCGCCTTTATTTTTTGTATTGTTCTGCTTATTCATACACTTTCTTATGGTCTCAATAGCAGAAGAAAAATCATCTATAAATTGCCGGGGAAAAATGATTACACAATTTAGGATTTTTCTGATTAAATTTTTTGGGCAGGGCAAAAATGTTACAAACAATTCCTTTCGTTCTAATTTATTGCAGTTAATAAAGTAAAGCAACAAATGAAACCGTAATTATCTGATCAGAAATGCTCCATTTTCCGGTATCAGAAAAAGAAGTATTTCTTTCTAAATATTCCAATTGTTCGATAAAAGTTGACCCGGGATTAAAAGAAACGGTTGTTTTAATTCCGGGACAATCAGCGCATGGAGTCGTGCCGGAAAAAGTACCTGAAAAGTTTTTTTCAAATAAATTTAATTTCGTTGAACTTGTTTGGAGAACATCTGAAATCTCTTCTGAATCATTATTACAGGAGATTTGAAAGGATGTTGCGAAACCAATCATTAAAATAAAAGGTGCTTAATCATTTGTTCTTTTACATAAAAATAAAATATTTTCACTACCTTTTTTTATCTTCTTAAAATAAAAAAAAACCGGATCAACAGATCCGGTAATTGTTTAATAATAGAGAACCATAAATTCATTCTATTTGTTGCTTTGCTGGATCTTTTTTCAGGCTATTTTTTCAGGTAATAAGGTGGTTTTCCTTTGTGATGTATTCGTTACTAAGGTTGATAAGGTTTGACCACATATCTTCCTGGAGAATATTACTCAAATCAGAAATCCCAAAATCACCACATCAGCAAATTTGCACATCAGCACATCAGCTCATCAGCACATTAGCTAATTATCTTCCCTGGCTCCAGGTTCTTTGTCTTCTGAAGCCACCGTGTGAAGCAGGTTTACGATTCATCAGGTTATTTGCTACAACAGGAGTCTGTACAAATTGCATGCTGCTGGCATAAGGATGATCCTCCACAACCGGAATTGTTTTATCAATCAGTTTGTGAATGTCCCGTAGAAAAGATCTTTCTTCCATATCGCAAAATGAAAGTGCTGAGCCGGAATTTCCTGCACGGCCGGTACGCCCGATTCTATGCACATACGTTTCCGGAATATTCGGCAATTCAAAATTAATTACATGGCTCAGATCGTCTACATCTATTCCGCGGGCAGCAATATCAGTTGCAACCAGCACACGAATTTTTCCTTCTTTGAAATTGTTCAAAGCCTTTTGGCGCGCGGCCTGTGTCTTATTACCATGAATGGCATCTGCTTTTATGTTTGCCCTGAAAAGCTCTTTGGCAATTTTATCAGCCCCATATTTTGTCCTCGTAAAAACAAGCGCGTTATGAATGGTGCCGTTTTTTAAAAGATGAATCAGCAATTGTCTTTTATCATTTTTTTCGACGAGGTAAACATGCTGATCCACATTTTCTGATGTGGATGAAACCGCAGCCACTTCTACTCTTACAGGATTTGTTAGGATTGAAGCAGAAAGTCTCGTGATTTCCGGTGGCATTGTTGCAGAGAAAAATAATGTCTGTCTTTTTTCAGGAAGAATGGCGATTACTTTTCTCACGTCGTGGATGAAACCCATATCGAGCATGCGATCTGCTTCATCCAGCACAAACATTTTTATGTTTTTTAAATTAATAAATTTCTGTGTAATGAGGTCCAATAATCTTCCGGGAGTAGCAATGAGAATGTCAGTGCCGCGGCGCAATTCCTGTGTTTGATGAAACTGGGACACGCCACCAAAAACAACGGTATGTTTTAACCCGGTATGCCTTCCATACGCTTCAAAGCTCTCATCAATCTGGATTGCCAGCTCGCGTGTTGGTGTAAGAATCAATGCTTTGATACCATGATTGTAAGCATCTTCTTTCTGCTGCAGCATCAGGTTTTGAATAATGGGAATAGCAAAAGCAGCCGTCTTCCCGGTGCCTGTTTGTGCGCACCCTAGTAAATCTTTTCCACGTAAAATATGAGGAATGGCTTGTTCCTGAATGGGCGTAGGTTGGGTATAACCTTCGGTTTCGAGCGCCTTCAGAATGGGCGCTATTAAATGTAATTCTTTAAATAACAATTTTATTGTTTTAATGTAAAATGATAACTTCCCTGAAATTTTTTTCTGAAAGTTTGTTTTGTTTGTATGCTCAACAACCTATGACTTGATGAGCTTTTGCTAAAGAGGATCCAGTCTGCTAAGTAGGAGAATAATGGCGCAAAGGTATTGTATTTCATTCGAATTTTATATAACGTTCTTTTTGTCATTAAATTTTTAACGAAACGAAGAAAATTTTCCGGCTCATTTTTTTGGTTAGAAAAGAAACTCATTTTTTTAGTTTTCAGTGTTTTTAGCGTTTAACATTCAGACAGAAAAAGCCTGATTCACTTTTTTGTTATTCTTTTCGGCAGATCTCAAATTATTTTACTTTTGGAAAATTTTTTAAGAATGAAAAATAAGCGCAAACAAAACAAAGCATGGCAATTAACATCCGAAAAGCAACCGAGAGAGACAGCGACCAGGTTTGGGCTTTAATGAAGGCCTTGGCAATTTTTGAAAAGTATATTGATAGTTTTGCAATCACGCCAGACATTGTACGGGAAAGCGGGTTCAGAAAAAAAACACCTGACTTTTATTGCATCGTTGCGGAAGATAACGACAAGATCGCCGGCATGTTGGTTTACTATTTTCTTCCCTATACCGCACAAAACAGACCCGCTATCTACATGAAAGAACTGTATGTTGATGAAAGTTACAGAGGACAAAAAATTGGTGAACAACTAATGAGCGCTTTGAGAGAGGAAGCGATACAACACAATTGCGGACAAATAAAATGGACCGTTGCACCGTGGAATAAAGCAGGACAAAAATTTTATGAAAGATTAGGAGCCACCGAAAATAATGATTGGCTTAATTATGAATGGAATTTGTAGTAAAAAATGAAAAACAAATGGAATTTATTGAAACAATACAAGTAACAACCAAGGACATTGATCAATTGCAAAAAATTAGCAGGCAAACTTTTTATGAAACATTTTCTTCCGCTAACTCTGAAGAAAATATGAACCAATATTTAAAAGAAGGCTTTTCAACAGAGAAACTGACAAGTGAGCTTAACGACGAAAATGCCGAATTCTATTTTGCAAAGCTTGACAACAATGTAATTGGATACCTAAAGCTAAATTTTGGAGCTTCTCAAACAGAACTTAAACACGACAAGGCGCTGGAAATTGAAAGAATTTATGTGCTTCGGGAATTTCACGGAAAAAAGGTTGGGCAAATCCTATATGATAAAGCAATTGAAATTGCTAAAGACAAAAAGGCTGAATATGTATGGCTGGGCGTTTGGGAACATAACGGGAGAGCCATAAACTTTTACAAGAAAAACGGATTTGTTGAGTTTGATAAACACATTTTCAAATTGGGTAATGACGAACAAACCGACATTATGATGAAACTTCCGTTGAAACGTAGCTAACCATATCAGAAAGTCTGCCAGTAACACAGATGCTTTGTATAAGTGCGGCTGAAGGAATAAAGATTGCTTATGT
>JBQCFO010000098.1:0-3857 GCA_051959055.1 Ginsengibacter sp.
TATTTGTTCAATTTCTACTGCGTTCCAAAAAATCAGACGTTTGCACGTAAAGCTTTTTTAATTGTTTTTAAGACTTTGTATTGCAGAGGAGCTTTGTTAAAATATGTTCATATAGAAGTGAATTAGCAAAATAATTGAATAAATGCAAGTAAGCGCTTAGTAGTTTTAAAGACTAATCTCCCTTCTTTACTAAAATCCATTTCCGCTTCAATACCTGTTTCGAAACCTCAAGAAGCACAATTAATATTCTTGTTTAATTTTTTTTCTTTTATATTTTCATCATGAATTATGTTCCTTATTTGTGCGATACAATCGGTTATTTGATTATGATCCGATTATAAGAATCTTAATTTATCCTTGTTTGTTACATAAACTGCATTCCGGAGTGGATTAATACCCACCAAAACACCCATTAGTTCCCATTTATTTGTAACCTTATTTTCTATAAACACCGGTGCACCGGAAAACCCGCCAAATGCAGAAGTAATTTTGGAATCCTTTATTTCTATTTCATATCTTACTGAATCAACACCTACATCATTTCCTATCCGGTTCAGGAAGCTCTCTGAAATTTTAAAATTACTTGTTTCAAAACGGTAAGGTGGTGTAATTTGAATAACATTCCTTTCTATCTTGTTCATCTGAACCGGGAATCCCAATATCCGTATCTTATCATAATTGTTTCGAGAGGAAACAAGGCTCCTCCCCTGTTCAGTGAATTCGATAGCTCTTACATGCATCCCATTTAATTTATGGGTAACCTGGTAACAAAACACATCGCTATCAATTAAACCTCCCTTTAATGCTGCCGTAGCCGTGCTCCAGATGGCAGGTATGGAAACGAAGTGAAACGGATCATCATAATGCGCATATACATTAAAGCTATCAGGATAGTTATTGCGACTATCACCGTTTGCTACGTAATTGGTAACGGCATGCTTCGCCGTGATAAAATAAAGACGGTTGTCCTTTTTTATAAAAAATCCGGTAGCCTGCTGCCCCCTTACAATGGTTGCATTTTTCGGATGGCTTAATTCGGTGCTGCCGTATACCAGGTAGCTGTATTGTCCTAACGAATCCTGTAATGGCTCTTGTTGTCCTTGTACAATACCGAAATAAAAAAAGAATAGAATAGGCAGTAGTTTATTTTTCAAAGCAATTGGTATTTAGTATTGGATGTTTCATTGATTTACCACCGTAGATAAGTGCTGTAAGCGTTATAGAATCGCCGACAAATGCATTAAAAGAAATGCGTGAAAAAAACAAAAGAATTAAATACTTCACAAACATTAGTTTTCTAAAATTTGCCAGTTAAATCGATCTGATCCAGATAAGGCTCCAATAACCTTGTTGTTGTAAAAGCGCGAAAATGAGATAAAAAATTTTTCTGTTTTTGGTAATAAACTTCTACATAAAAAGAATCTATTTGATAAAGTAGGATTCTAAACATTCTATCTTCCCGATGAGTTAGAAACATACCATTCCATATGGCCTCAGCTTGATTGGTCTCGTTTAAAGCATTAAATTGATAAAGCGTCACCTAAAATTAGTTTTGATTAAAGTAATTGGTTAATTCTTGTTTCTTGGATGATTCTATGATTAAAAATATAAATTTATTTTCGCATAATGAAATCTTCTCTTTCGCATTTACCTCAAATCCATCAAAAGCAAATTTTACAAATTGCAGAAATAATAAAAGAGGTAGCGAATCCGGAAAAAATTATTTTGTTTGGAAGCTTTGCTAAGGGAAAACAGGTAGAACATAAATATCGAGCAAAGGATGGAACCACTTTTGAATACATTAGCGATTATGATATTTTAGTAGTACTAAATGAAATTCCAGAGAAACTTTTTAATCTTGAAAGTGCGGTAATAAATAAAACACAAAAATATAATGCTCCAGTAAACTTGGAAATTCACGAGATTGATTATATTAATAAAGGGCTGGAAATCGGTGAATATTTCTTTGTAGATATTGTCAAGGAAGGTATATTATTGTATGATAATAAGTCGGTTGAATTTGCAATCCCACGTGAATTGACTCTTTTAGAAAGGAAAGAGAAAGCGCTTCGATATTTTAACACTTGGTTTCCACAAGTTGATGAATTTATTGAAGGATGCAAATTTCATTTCTATCGTAATAATTTGAAAATTGGTGTTTTCGAACTACATCAAGCGACTGAAAGTTTATATTATTCTGTGCTATTAGTATTCACAGATTACAAGCCTAAATTGCATAACTTATGGAAATTACGAAAGAAAACAAAGCCTTACTCTGAAGAATTATTTTCAGTCTTCAATGCAGAAGCTAATGAATACGAACATCATTTATTTGATCTCCTTAAACGTGGCTATATAGACGCCCGTTATCGAGAAGATTATGTAATAACAAAAAATGAACTTAATGATTTAATAAATAAGGTAACTTTGATGGTTGCTATCGTAGAAAGAATATGTAAAGAAAAGATTGCCTCATTCTAACCTTTATTTATTAAGTAGTCGAATACTGATTTTGCCTACCTACTTTTTTACCTTTAAGTTTTCCCTCTTCTACTTTTCTCAGCAAAATTGCGGAAATTGAAGATGAGCTGGTTTTGATTTTATATTTCTCTGTCAATATTAAAAGAACATCCTTTACATATTTAGGCTCATCAAAATAATTGGATTTGATTAATTGATTAATTCTTTCTGTTAACCTAGTTTTCTCTTTTCTTATTGAAGATAGTTTAAACCTCGGCTTTATTTTAAAAGTAACATTGATTATCTCATGTGGCTGGACGCCAATTGCAAATGCGATCTCTGCTAAAGTACTTATTCTACTCTCCTTCCCATTCTCAATTAATCGAATATTATTGGGCGTAAAACCTGTCATTTCAGATATATCTTCGATTTCTAATCCTCGGGCTTTCCTAAGCTCTTTAATCCTTTTTCCTATTGCTTGCGTTACAATAATGTTACGATGTATTGGCACATGACAAAGGGAATATCAATATATACAACATTTAGTGCTACATAGATATTTTTGTTGTTTAGTAAAATTGTTCTATTTTTATGAAATATTGGACTCATTTAGCGAGCGTGAGATGTTCGCACAGCAATGAGACAAAAAGATAATTCATACAATTCTTTAGAGTGCAGTGGCTTATTTTGTAATTGGGAGCACATCTCACGCTCTGATTATGGAGTATTAAGCCCTGCACTTTTAAAAGATCCCGTTCCTAATTTATTTGTTCATTCATCTACAAGAATGAAAACATGCCCTTTACTTAAATACATATCTAAACCTAACTGTCATTTTATTCTTTCTTCTCGCTTCCTGCAACGGATCAAATACAAGCAAACAGGTGTGCCTATAACATTTGTGAATCGCTGCCACCATTATTTCTCAATTACAAACTGCAAGTGCTTTCAAATAATAAACCGTCTTAGAGGCTCGGCTCTTTGTAATGTCAAAACCAGATTTTCAACAAAGAAAAGAAATCCAGAATAACCGCCTTGCATAAAAGGCGTATAACTCTGTGTTATACCCACCGGCAGTGCTTTCTGAATGTTCTTCTCATGTTAGGTTCGGCAGGCTAACGGCTGCCATAGCAGTATTGGCTACCGGCTGCCGGTGTTCTTTTAAAACAAATTGTTTTATGAATAAAAAAGATTTCACGATGCAAAAGAATCAACCTCATCTTGCTAAAACGATTGCTTATTACGATCTCCTGCTCCGGCGTTATGCGCGGCGCTTCGTTCATAATGATGGCATCGCAGCTGGCATTGTGCTGCATGTGATAGATCACCAATATGAACTAAATGGCCTGGTAGCAGGCAAACACCTGCGGCAGGCATTAAAAGCGGATGTACTTCTG
>JBQCFO010000099.1:0-3396 GCA_051959055.1 Ginsengibacter sp.
AAAATTCCAATGAGTGATTTGTTTATTTTCATGGTATAATTTTTTATTGTTTTTTATTGCCACCTGGAATTGAGTATATAAATTTCCATCCCGGATTGCATGAAATAGCGCAAAATCTGTACGCTCCGTTGACAGGAGAAATTAGAAACTAATATTTAGGCCAAGCATTACTGTTTTGGAAAGAGGATAGGCCCCGTAATCCTCTCCGGGTGTCAGACTGCTGTTTTGCTGATTGTTTACTTCAGGATTAAAACCAATATATTTAGTTGCCATCCATAAGTTTGTTCCGGAAACATACACGCGGATTTTATTTGATACCTTTTCCCATTTAAATTCATACCCCAGGGTAACGTTACGCAGCCTTATATAAGAACCATCTTCTACCTGGTAAGAGGATTCACGCATATTATTTCCATGAAGACCGGTATTCCGATCGGCGCGGGGAAATATACCATTGCCTGGATTTCCAGGCGATACCCACCGATCTTTCAAAATTGCATAACTATTAAAATTTGCGACACCACTCAGCATTTGCCTCCTGGTTAAATTTAGAATTTCTCTTCCCTGTACGCCCTGAATGAATATGCCCAGATCAAAATTTTTATACCTAAACTTATTATTTAATCCGAATGTAAAATCCGGAAAATAGCTACCCAGAATAGTCCTGTCTTCCGGGGTAATCTTGCCATCGCCATTTACATCTTTGAATCTTATGTCGCCGGGCGCGGGATCCGGAGCAAGCATATCTTTTGGTGCTTTCAAAATTTCTTCCTGGCTTTGGTAAATGCCTTCTGCTATGTAGCCATAGTAGCTTCCAATAGGATCTCCGATACGCGTAATGTGCCTTAGTCCTGCTCCTCCTTCACTGAGTATCGGGTCGCCCGCATCTCCAAGTGCCAGTACTTTATTCCTATTCGATGAAAAATTAAAATCCGTGGACCATTTGAATTTGCCTACCAGGTTTCTGGAGGTAAAAGACGCCTCGAAGCCTTTATTTTCAACCTTTCCAATATTGGTCAAGGCATTGGAAAAACCGGATGATGAGGGGATGGTTACATACAATAACAAATTGGAAGTATGGCTGATATAATAGTCAAATGCACCATAAATTCTGTCATGCAGGAAAGCAAAGTCAAGCCCAAGGTTTACTGATCTTGTGGTCTCCCAACTCAAATTTTTATTACCCAAAGTTGACTGTGTCACCCCGTTTACGATCTGGTTATTAAGTACGTAATTTCTTGCGGAAAGCAACGCTATAGAGCCGTAATTAGGTATCTCAAAATTGCCGGTAACGCCATAGCTCGCTCGTATTTTCAGTTCATTCAGAAAATCTATTTTATCCAAAAACGGCTCTTCCTTGATTCGCCAGCCCACAGATCCGGAAGGGAAATAACCCGTTTGGTTACCGTATCCAAACCTTGAAGACCGGTCAGACCGAATCGTCGCTGTCAATAGATATTTCTCCTTAAAAGCATAATTAACCCTTGCAAGTGCCGATACCAACGACCATTGTTCTTTTACCTCGTTCCCGGCGGTAACAATCCCGCCGCTTATTGTCGTAATCTGGTCGTCCGGAAATTTTTGCGCGACAACCACTTTGAGGACGTCTGACTGTTTTTGAGCTGTATAGCCAACCAATCCATCTATAGTGTGCTCACCGATCGCGTTGTTATAATTCAACGTGTTTTCCCAAAGCCAGTTGACACCTTGTCCTGAGCTGGCCTGCCCATATGGATCTCCCTGCCTGGCCCCTCTGTAAAGAAGGCTATTCCCTTTATAAAATGATTGCTGAAAGTTATCAACATCAATTCCGAGATAAGTTTTGAAATTAAAGTGATTCAGAAAAGCATATTGTCCATAAACATTACCAAAAGTCCGGTAATCATTCGCCTTTTCTTTTACCGCTTCCATAATTGCGAATGGATTATCAGCAGTAGTTGTACCTCCCCCCAGATGATTCTGACCATCCAATTGATTTACCGTTCCATCCTCATTATAAGGCTTAACTACCGGAGAATTGACCATTGCCGAATATACAATTCCCGGTGGATTTGCTGTATAGGGAGCGTTGACCGGCAGACGGTTGTTATTTGTATAGGCAAGATTGATGTTAAATCCAATCTGTAAATCACGTGTAATATCATTTACAAAACTTGATTTCAGCGTGTATCTGTCAAAATCAGATCCTTTTATAATACCGTTTTCCTTGTAATAACCACCGGAAAGATAATAGGTAAAATTATCCTTACCGCCACCTGCAGATAAGTTATAGCTCGAAACACTTCCGGGCGAGAATATCAAACCCAGCCAGTCCGTATCTGTTCCGTCCCAGTTAATATACTTTTCGGGAATAAGAACAAAATCATCCTTTGCTTTCTCACGGCCCGCATTCGTATTTGGATCATAAACCGGATTGTAGAACTTACTTGCGGGATTCAGCGGATCATAAGTTTGTAAGTAATTAAAATTCCTGGATTCCTTCGTCAGTTCAATCAAATCCTTAGCTCCCATCATGTCAGGCTTATGGGTAACAGAGGTTACTCCTTTGTAGGTATTAAGGCTTATCCGTGTTTTCCCCTTACTTCCTTTGTTGGTGGTAATAAGTACGACACCATTCGATCCCCTCGATCCGTAAATACCGGCGGAGGACGCGTCTTTAAGAATTTCAATGGATTTTATATCATTTGGATTTATGGTCGAAAAAGGATTGACCAGCGGAGCTGCAAATGCCGTTGTTCTCTGACCCAAATTTGATTGTAGTCTTGCATTTTTAGAAATAGGAAGTCCGTCTATTACATATAGCGGGTCGCTTCCAGCAGAAACCGATCCTGTACCCCTTACACGGATTTGTGGAGAAGCGCCGGGCTCTCCTGAGGGCATGGAAATATCAACACCGGCAACTTTTCCCTGAATCGCATTTTCAAAACTACTTACAGGAATATCCTGTAGCTGCTCAGCGGTAATAGAGGCTATTGAACCGGTTACTTCTGCACGTTGCTGCTTGCCATACCCTATGATAACTACCTCACTAAGCTGCGCTACCCCTTCTTTAAGAGTAACGTTTATTACCTTTCTGGAATCTACCCGTATTTCCTGATTAATAAATCCAACTATGGAAAATTCCAAAACAGCATTTTGAGGGACTTTTGTCAACTGATAGTTTCCTTCGGTATCAGTAGCAGTACCTACAGTAGTACCTTTTATATTTACTGATACCCCCTGCAAAGATCCCTGACCGGCAGAACCAGTTACTCTTCCTGAAACTTCGATATTTTGCGCCAGGAGATTCAAAGGCGAGTTTATACAAAACAGTGCAAAAAGCATAAGTGTAACAAATGGAATCTTTTTTCTCATGTTTGCTGATTTTATGGTTGGATATTTATTTACGCCTTTGAT
>JBQCFO010000100.1:0-6205 GCA_051959055.1 Ginsengibacter sp.
AAATTCGCGCAAAATAAAAATCAGTATCGGTGAATCTTTGCCATCAGCAAGAAGTCAGGAACTTGGCTCGGCGAAACCGATTGAAGCTTTATTGACGATTGAATAAAAAGAAATTAAATTCGCCATATTCCCGCCTGGCCAGTCGGACAGGTGTTCTTTTACTGAAAAAATTAAAAAGCACGATGCAAAAAAATGAGACAAAATTGATGGAACAAACCATGCGATGGTATGGGCCGAATGACCCCGTAAGTTTGTGGGATATACGCCAGGCAGGTTGTGCAGGTGTTGTTACTGCGCTTCATCATATTCCGGTTGGAGCGATTTGGACTAAAGAAGAAATCAACAAAAGAAAAAAACAGGTCGAAGATGCAGGTATGACCTGGATGGTAATTGAAAGCCTTCCGGTACACGAAGATATCAAAAAGCAAACCGGAAATTTCCGGCAGTACATTGAAAATTATAAAGAAAGTTTACGCAATGTTGCCGCATGCGGATTGAAAGTTGTTACTTATAATTTTATGCCCATCCTCGATTGGATGCGAACAGATATTTCTTTTGAAATGCCCGATAAAAGCAAAGCTTTACGTTTTGAAAAATCTGCTTTCATTGCATTTGATTTGTTTTTATTAAAAAGGCCCGGCGCTGAAAAAGATTATACCAAAGAAGAAATCGAAAAAGCCAAAAAGCGGTTTGAAAAGATGACTGGTGAAGAAAAAGAAATTCTTTATCGCAATACTTTATTGGGATTGCCGGGCAGCGAAGAGCGTTTTACAGAAGAGCAAATTTTGGCTGCACTCAAAACTTATGAAGGAATAGATGCACAAAAATTAAAAGAACATTTATTTTACTTTCTAAAAGAAATTGTACCGGTAGCTGAAGAGGCAGGTTTAAAGATGGCCATTCATCCTGATGATCCGCCTTATTCCATTTTGGGATTACCAAGAATCATGAGCACGCAAAAAGATGCGCAGGAATTGATTGATGCGGTTCCTTCCGGCGCAAATGGTTTATGTTTTTGTACCGGTTCTTTTGGAGTAAGAGCAGACAATGATTTGCCAAAAATGATTCAGCATTTCTCTGATAACATCTATTTCATACATCTGCGCAGCACAAAGCGCGATGAGGACGGTAATTTTTATGAAGCCGATCATCTGGGCGGTGATGTGGATATGTATGAAGTGGTAAAAGAAATTATTTTAATGATGAAGAAAAGAGATATTTCTATTCCAATGCGACCCGATCATGGCCACCAGATGCTGGATGATTTGAATAAAAAAACATATCCCGGATACAGTGCTATCGGGCGCTTGAGAGGATTAGCCGAATTACGTGGATTGGAGTTGGGGATCAGCAAGAGTTTGAAGTGAATGCTTTGTGGAGACATAAGCCATTGTTAGATGCAAACAAATGGTTATAAGAATTTGATATGAGAAACCTACAATCGCAGTGGCCGGAGGGTTGGCGCCGGCCATTTTTCGTTTGTTGAGCTAATCGGGGCATCAGTCGCATTAATAAATTATACTTAACTTTTTAATAAATAATCATGCTGCTATTAGGAATTGATATTGGTACTTCTTTTATAAAAGTTTCGGTAGTAGATGCAGATACGCAAAAGGCTATTGCTAGCGCTCAATGTCCTGACTTTGAAAATCCCATTACTTCCCTTCATTCCGGATGGGCAGAGCAATCGCCAAAAATGTGGTGGGAACAGACAGTTCAGGCGATCGAAAAATTAATTGCAACAAATAAATTTGAGCCTGATAATATTGCCGCCATTGGTATTTCGTATCAAATGCATGGACTGGTAATTGTAGATAAAAATCAAAACGTTTTAAGAGATGCCATTATCTGGTGCGACAGCCGTGCGGTTGAAACCGGAGAAAATGCTTTTAATAAAATTGGCGAAGAAGCATGTTCTTCCTGCCTTTTGAATTCACCCGGAAATTTTACTGCTTCCAAATTAGCCTGGGTAAAAAATAATGAACCTGAAATATATAATGAGATTGATAAAATAATGTTACCGGGCGATTTTATTGCTATGAAATTAACCGGTCAAATTACTACCACATCTTCTGCATTATCTGAAGGAATTTTCTGGGATTTTAAAAAGGATGAAATTTCAGAGGATGTAATGGATGCTTTTGGTTTTGATAATTCTCTTATTCCAAAAGTGCACGAATTGTTTTCATCACATGGAAAAGTATCGCTGGAAATATCACAGAGGTTAGGCATACCCGTAAATATACCGGTGACTTATAAAGCAGGCGATCAGCCTAATAATGCTTTGTCGTTAAATGTGCTGGAACCAGGCGAAGTGGCTGCCAATGCCGGCACTTCCGGAGTTATTTATGCAGTAACCGATAAATTATTTTCGGATAAATTTTCAAGAGTAAACAGTTTTGTTCATGTAAATCATTCCACGAATCAAAAACGCATCGGAGTTTTACTTTGCATCAATGGCGCTGCAATTATGTATAGCTGGGCCAAAAAAGTTTGTGGTGAAAATTTATCTTATAGAGAAATGGATCAGCTTGCGGCAACAATAAAGCCGGGCAGTGACGGATTATTTGTGTTGCCATTTGGAAATGGGGCAGAACGGATGTTGCAGAATAAAATGATTGATGCCCACATTGAAAATCTTGATTTAAACAATCATACCAAAGCACATATTTTTCGCGCAGTTCAGGAAGGAATTGCTTTTGCCTTCCGTTATGGTTTAGACATTATGCGTGAAAATGATTTGCATCCAACGATCATTCGGGCAGGCAAGGCGAATTTATTTTTAAGCGACGTCTTTATACAATCTTTTGTAAATGCCACCGGTGTTGCCGTTGAATTATGCGAAAATGATGGAAGTGTAGGAGCCGCTTTGGGAGCCGGTATTGGTGCAGGAATTTTTAAAAGTAACGGTGACGCATACACGAATTTTAAACCACTTCAAAAATTTGAACCAACGAATATAGAGTTGTATAATGAGTTGTATATTAAATGGAAAAAACTGTTGGAAACGCAAATAATTTGATAGGCAGTGTTCTTTCCAGGTAATGAGGATTGGCTGAAAATAGAAAAAGCAGTTATTTCTTCGTTTATTGAACGCACATTCTGAATATTTGAAAAAAGGCATTTAAACACTTTCCTGTTTAAATGCCTTTTTTATTATAGATTCCAGCTACTTCTACTTTTTTTCATAATAACTCGCTCCCCACAATTCATAACGTTTATATAAATCGGGAAGTTCAGAATTGAAATGTTCCTGGTTCCTATCCTCTTTTGGCGACCAAAGCACTTCGCTTAAAGCACTCATTCTTGGGAAAATCATGTATTCTACTTTTTGTGGATTGGCCATATATTCTGTCCAAACATTTCCCTGCGCGCCCAATACATAATGCGCTTCAGAAGCTTGGAGTTCTTTTGGAACGGGCTCATAACCATACACCGTATCCAATGGCAAATAACCGCCAATAGTGAGGCTGTCTTTATCTTTGGTTTGCGCATAATCCAAATAGCAATAAGTAGTGGGAGTCATGATTACATCGTGATGTTGTTGTGCTGCAGCGATTCCCCCTTTTTCGCCTCGCCAGCTCATCACCGTAGCATTTGGCGCTAAACCACCTTCAAGGATTTCGTCCCAGCCGATAATTTTTCTTCCTTTGCTGTTTACATATTTTTCGATTCGCTGGATAAAATAACTTTGAAGCCCATGTTCATCTTTCAGATTTTTTTCTTTGATTAATTTTTGACAAAATTCAGATCTTTTCCAGTTTCCCTTGGGCGCTTCATCGCCGCCAATATGGATATATTTGGATGGAAACAAAGCCATCACTTCATCCAAAACATTTTCTAAAAATTTAAAAGTATATTCTGAAGGGCAAAAAATATCGTCAAATACGCCCCAGGTTTGTTGTACCTGTTTGCCATCTCTGCTTCCGGCCCATGGTGTTCGTGAAGAGATTTTTGTTGATTCATTTGGGAAGCAACTCAGTTCCGGATAAGCAGCAATCGCAGCAGAGGCGTGGCCTGGCATTTCAATTTCAGGAATGATGGTGATGAAACGTTCCTGTGCATATTTGATCACATCTTTTATTTGTTCCTGTGTATAAAAACCGCCATAATGAATGCTGTCATTTCCTGTGCCGGGATAATGTCCAATGATGGTTCCGTTTCTGTAACCGCCAACAGAGGTAAGGAGCGGATATTTTTTTATTTCAATTCTCCATCCCTGGTCTTCTGTGAGGTGCCAGTGAAAAGTATTGTATTTAAAATAAGCGAGATAATCAATATATTTTTTTACAAAATCAACGTCAAAACAATGACGGCCGACATCGAGATGCATGCCGCGGTATTTAAAACGGGGATAATCTTTTATGGCAAGTTGAGGGATAAATGCAGTCTCAGTCTTTGTTTCGGGCAATAACTGAAGCAGTGTTTGCATTCCATAAAACAAACCTTCGTTGCCCGTACTGCTGATGATGATGTTATTAGACCCTACATTCAGATTGTAAGCGTCTTTTCTTTCATTGCCGGGCAACAGCTTGAAAACAATAAAATTTCCCTTGCCGGTTTTGCTTTTTAGAGGAAGTTGGAAACCATACAATTTTTGTAAATAAACATTCAGCATATCGGCTTCATGCGTGGTGCCTTTCTCTGCAACAATATTTACAGAAGCATCAAAATTAAAATTGCCCGAATGCATTTCCAGCGAAACGGGTTTGGGTACAATGACCACATTGGTTTGAGCAAACAAGGTTATTGAAATAAGTAAGAAACTGAGCAGGAATAATTTCTTCATAGAAGATTTTTTTTGGGATAAACATGATTGAATAATAATGTGATTTGACTAAAATACAGTTTTAGTTTAACATAAAACAGAATTATAGAAATATATCTTTTTTCTGTCACTGTTAAATAATATGAATAGAGGATGAAGGCCTAATCTAAAAAATTAATATAACCCGTTCACAGTAAAGAAAGAAATAAGAGAGATTCTGATTCTGAAAATGATAACAGTATTTTTTTAAATTTTTAAATTTTACATTTTAGTTTTGCGCCACATAAAAGCTGAAAGCCGACGGCTGAAGGCGAAAAGCTAAAAAATATAAATTATGGGAAGAATATTTGAAGTAAGGAAGTCAACGATGTTTGCCCGCTGGGATAAAATGGCGAAGCAATTTACCCGCATTGGAAAAGAAATAGACATAGCCGTAAAACAAGGTGGTCCGGATCCGGATAATAATTCTGCGTTGCGCAGATGCATCATCAATGCAAAAGCGGTAAATATGCCCAAAGACCGCGTAGATGCTGCCATCAAGCGTGCAATGGGAAAAGATAAAACCGATTATCATGAAGAAATTTATGAAGGATATGCGCCTCACGGAATTGCTTTGCTGGTAGAAACTGCAACCGATAATCCTACAAGGACTGTAGCCAATGTGCGAATGCATTTTAATAAGAATAGCGGCTCTTTAGGAACGAGCGGAAGCGTCTCTTTTATGTTCAACCACATGGGAGAGTTTAAAATAAAAAACGAGAATATTAATATTGAAGAGTTGGAATTTGAACTGATAGATTTCGGTCTTGAAGAAATAGGCGAAGACAGTGAAGGAAATATTATTATCCGTACGCCATTCAACGAATTTGGTAATATGAGTAAGGCTTTGGAAGAAAAGAAGATAAACGTAGTCACTGCTGAACTTACCTGGATTCCTACAAATACTTTAGAGCTTCCGGAAGAAGATGCCAACGAAGTTTTGAAATTAGTGGACAACCTGGAGCAGGATGAAGACGTGCAAAAGGTGTATCATAATTTGAAATAAAGCTCAGTTTACAAAATAAGATTTGAAGATATTTATTGGTTTACTGAACCTAAAATGTTTGAAGAAAATCTGAAGCGGTAAGAATGGGAATATTTCTAAAAGGGTGTAAGACTAAAAGATCTTTGTCTCCGGTAATAATACAAGAAGCTTTGTAATGCACTGCAAGTTCGAGGTACTTATTGTCTTTTTTCATCGCGACACGCATATATTTTTTCATCCGGTTCCTGTAATTCAATTGATTGTGTTTCTAAAAAAGAAAGGATACCAATGCGTTCCTCAAGTGAAACATATTTGTCAAATTTTTCCCGTAAAAATACATCTGTCAGTTCCTTTTTGATTTTATGATTAGTAATTACTAAACCAATTTCTAACGCTTTTCTGAAGGCGTCGTT
>JBQCFO010000101.1:0-3346 GCA_051959055.1 Ginsengibacter sp.
AAGATGCAATTTCTCAAATCCCTCCAAATATTTTTGTTGCAGACAAAAGTGGCGCTGTGGATCAAACGCGTAATGAAGTATTATATGTAAACTGCCCAAATCCTTATATCTTCTGCATTTGCACAAAAAATAATAAAGATACCAGTTGGGAGACAAACAATGAGGCATGGGTACTTACCCGTAAAATATCCGCTTTATTATGGAAGTATTTTAATCCAAAATCTGACTGGCAACCGCCTGAGTATATGAAATAGGAATCATCGTTATTTCTTTGTTTACTGCCGGGTTGCCAACTTTTTGGAAGTTGGCAACCCGGAAAGTGTGATCAATAATCTTTTACAAATTTGATAGTCTGTGTTTGATTTTCTGATCTTACTTGCAGAATATAAACTCCTGCCTGAACATTTAAAGGAATAGAAAATAATCCGTTTTGATTTTCAATCTGGCGTTTATAAATTTCCTTTCCTGAAAGATTATGAATAGAAAGCATTGCCTGGGTTTTAATTCCCGACAGCATCACATTCAGATTGCCATGTACAGGATTGGAATAAATTTGTACATTCCATTGGTCTGTATTATTTATTCTTAAAGAAATAACATTACTGTTTGAAATCTTTCCATCCAGGTCAACAGAAAGCAAGCGATAATAAACCACATTTTTACCTGAATTCATTATCCCATGATCTGTGAATGAATAGTTAGTTTTTATACCGGAATTTCCCATAGCAGCAACCTTTCCAATGTTGTTCCAATTGGTTGCATCATCACTTGACTGGATAGTAAAGTAACTGCTGTTTATTTCCTGTGCAGTGCTCCATTGCAATAGTGCGTCAGGTTTTTTGGGGGTAACTGTAAAATCTAAAAGCTGAACAGGCAACGGAGAAAAAACGCCATCAATGACATATAAATCTGTAATGGTAGAATCCCCGGGATTACCATCATTTGCATTAAAGAAGACTTTTCCGTTTACCATGAAAAAACCCAGTACTGGATCCGAATTGTTTATTCCTGGATTTATATCTTTTAACATTGCAGTGCCTGCCGACGTGCCAGCGCTTTTCCAAAGTTCGAGTCCATGCGTGCCATCATTGGCTGGAAAAAACAAACCCTGGTTTGTATAAAGTACTTGTTCGAATTGAGTAATGTCGTTGGGAATTCCATCAGAGGCCCCGGGATTGATGTCTTTCACCAGATTTGTACCCGCTGTGGTTCCATCGGAGATCCATAATTCGTTGCCGGTACCAGAACTATAAGCAGAGAAGAAAAATTTTCCTTGATACAAGGAGTATACGAAAGCATCCGTACCGAGGTCAAAGCTATATGGAGAATAAATGACAGGAGCACCGGAAACATATAGAACTCCGCCTAGTACCATTTGATTAGGATTTGCAGGAAAGGTTTTAAAGGCAAAAGTGCCACTTGCCGTGCCGTCACATTGCCACATGGAATAATCTGCAAAAGTATTATCGGTGGGATAAGTAAATACAAACCTGGTAGGAAATATTACCGAATTCAGTAAGTTGAAATTGGCTGGCCCTTTTGCACCCAGATCCTTCAAAAACGTAGTGTGAGTGCTCGTTTCATTTATGCCGTCTGTGGTCCATAGAGCTTCTCCGGCATGCACATTATCGTTAATTAAAAAATAAGCTTTTTTATTAAAAATATGAAAATTAGCACTGTAATACATGCCTGCTGTGCCGGTGGCAATGTTAGTGAGCAAAGTAAAAGTACCTGCAGGAGTTCCGTCTGTGCGCCATATATCTGCGCTGGTACCGGCAGTAGAAGGAACAGTGAATAAAAAGATGTTGCCTACGGTTCGGGAAGTGTCTTCTATAAAATTTGGAAGATTGGAGGAGAGCGCCCCTGTAGTAATGTCTTTTAATATATTGGTATTAGCAGAAGTGCCATCAGTAGAATACCAATATTCATTACCGTTTGCCGCTGTAGTGGCTCTAAAGACCAGGTTGGAGTCAATGATGGTAATGGAAAATTTCGTCGTGTCAATACCACTTGCAGCACCCGGGTTGATGTCTTTTACAATAGTGGTGCTGGCACCGTTTGTCCGCCAAAGTTCACAGCCTTCTGTAGGATTTACTGCTACAAAATATAAATAATTTTTAAAAATGATTTTGTCTGATTCAGTACTTAAGGGCTGGCTGCCAGCTATTCCCGGATTTATATCCATTACCAATGTTGTGTTGGCGGCTGTTCCGTCCGATTTCCATAGTTCATATCCGGAAGATGGAGAAGTGGCAGGGAAATATATATAACCATTTAATGAATAGAAGTCAAAAGAGGCATCTCTTGAAATTCCATCAGGTGCTCCGGGATTAATATCTTTTACCAAGGTCGTATTTGCAGTCGTACCATCCGTACGCCAAAGTTCACATCCATTGGCAGCCGTAATAGCAGCAAAATATACAAATCCATTCAACAGGACAACAGCGTTGTTGTTGGAAACACTTCCGGCATTTCCGGGATTGATGTCTTTGAGGAGCTTGGTACCTGCTACCGTTCCATCTGTTATAAAAAATTCTTCTCCGCAATGTGGTGAAATCGCTGAAAAGATGTATTTATTATTCAATACCCCATTCTCCGAATTGGTAGCTTTAATGGTGTCAGAAAGTTGAAAAGTTCCTGGTTTGGTTCCATCTGTAACCCATAACGTCGAATCAATGCCTGAGGCGTAAATAGACTTAGTTTGGTTCAATACGGTTCTTATTTCCATGTTTTGATTCGCAATTAATTGGGTAACCTGAGCCTGTAAATTTGAAAAACAAAAAGCGATTACAGCAAAGAATAGAATTCGTTTCATTTTCGTTTTTTTTTATGTTTAAAAAAGGATATATCAACAAAGGATATTAAAAACCCAGCAAATCGTAGTGACTTTTAAAGAGATAGGAAAAGAATTTTGTTTGCTAATGTGTATTTAAGCGGATTAAATAAAAAGGTGGGCTTTCGATTAAATAACAAAAGCAAATTCAACATAAAATTAAAAGAATAACAAATAAATACACCTCAGATAAAATATTGATTTTGCAGACATAAATAAAATGACATTTATATTACGTTTCTTTTGCAGGGAAAATCACCAATGGCATAATTGTTTCCTAAATATACTATAACAATAAAACATCTTATTTCACATTTAAAAAAAGCATTTTATGAAAAAGATCCTTATAATACTCCTTCTATCTTTTGGAGTCTATACAACCACAAGTGCCCAAACAACCTCTGCTCCTGCAAATGCTACCGTTTCAAAACAAAAGGATAAAGCAAATAAAGAAGCAATCGCCGCTCAAAAGAAAACGGATAAACAAGCTAAGGCGTTAGCAAAAAAACAAGC
>JBQCFO010000102.1:0-2506 GCA_051959055.1 Ginsengibacter sp.
ACAAAATACCGCAGTTTTTGCACTTAAATCTTTGTTTGCCATCGCGGGTTCCCCATCTGATGGAATCTAAAAATCCACAACTCCAGCAGCGTTTTTTTTGACATAATTATAAAATGAAAAAATTTTGATGAAACGTGTTTCATCAAACTTCGTTCAAATCCTTTAGAGTGTTACATTTCAAAGGATTTTACCAACCATTTTTCAGTATTATGCCCATAAAAAGGTTATGAACAAAAAGGTTTCTCATATGTAGAAAGGAAGTTAATGTTTCAGGAAAATTTTCATCCACAGCCACTCTCTGTCGTAATATATTCCCGTAATAGTGGTAATTAGTAGCTTGGTTAGTTGATTCAAGTGCCGAAAACATAGTTTTAATCTAAAAATCTAAATTAACATTCAATGCCTTTTTATTATTGTTAAAATCATTTAAAGTTAAAGGTCCCGTTACGTAGCTTTGAAGAATACTATCACAATTTGCTTTCCCACAATCCAAGCCTCTAATATCAAAATCTTTGTTGATAATATAATAGTTTTCCTGCTTCTCTTTTACTCGGAATGTTTTTACTATTACCCATTTTTTATTTGATTTAGCTTCTTCTACATATTCGGCGTAGTGCTGTTTGGTACTATCATAATGCCCTTCATAAGTGGGAACGACATAAATACCGCCATTGCAATTTCCTTCGCAATAAACAATAATTTTTTCTTCTTTTTTATCATTATCCCATAATGAAAGATGGTTGCCCAACGGATATTTACCTGATATCCCATTGCAGGAGGCTGTAAAAAATATCAGAACTTGAAGAGTTCTATAACAAAAACGCTTATTCATAAAACTTCTTTTTATAAATCATGCTATGGACGTAATTGCCCTATACCATAGTAAAATGTCTTAAATCCATGAGTGTCATTCAGGTTTTCCGACCATCTTTCATAATTGATAAGCCCTTTCCTCCACACGCTTCCTCCTTTGTTCCAATCATAATCAGTTGCAGGGTCATTTACAATTTTTACACTACCGGTAGCGTTCAACAATGTAATATTCACGCGTCCTAAGGCGTAAACTGTAGAAGCCAGAGTGTAGTTCATCTGAGCCGCGGCAAAGTTTCCCACAGTATTTAAGTCTATAGGTGAAGATTTACCTGCTCCATTTTTAAAATCAGAAACAGTTATGTTTCCAAAATCAAGTTTTGAAGCATCCAAATAAAGTGTATTCTCAGGGCTAGGTTTTTTTAACGCTTCAGAATGTGATTTCGCCCACTCTATTCCTTCACGGATTGTAACGAATCCATCGTAATCCGGCCGATTAGGTAGGTTATTGTAATGGTTGTAGAAATCATAATAATTTTCCAGATTAGGTATCGCTTTGTAATACTCGGCACCTCCATTAGGTGCCAAATCCTTCTTCAACGCATCTTCATGCCTCATCCCTTGTTTAAAGTCGTCTTCCTTCATGACAATAGCTTTACCCTGTAACCCTTGATCATCGGTTCCTAGAAACTTGCCTTCGGTTCCGTATATAGGGCTATATGCAGCCATTCCATCCGGATCAATAAATCTTATCGGATTATCAAATGCATAATTATATAATGAGAACCTTTTCATTTGGTCGGCAAGAGGGTCTATCTGCCACCATCTTCCTAACTGTGGGTCTTGTACTCTCGCTCCATAATCGTAAGTTTCTAAACCAACTCCATCACTAAATTCCTGATGCTGCAGTTCCTTTCCGTTGTATTTGTATTTGTTTTCTAATCCTAAAGCAGCTTTAGAAGATATCCCAGCCATCGTCAAGCCGAACGGATAATAATGTGTCTCTTCCAAAAGTGGCCCTTTTGTATGCTCAATCCTTAAATCATCAAAATAAACATTTCCCGTGCTTTCATTGCTTACATACACGTAAAGATAGCCATTTTTAAGAATGGTAATATCATTACCATTATTTGCCTGCATTACTTGTTTTTGCATCGTCCCGGTGATTGCCGGTATCTGCACTGCACTGTAATTCCCCTCCACTAATTTAAATTGTTCCTCACCCAGTACCATCCAGTTAAGATATGCTTTTGGAACAGAGGTATTATTGGGCCTGGTCGGCTCGTTTATGAAACCGGTTAATGGACTGTTCAATACTCCTGTCGGGCTGCTTAAATCTGTTGTTGTTCCTTTACTTCCTGCACTTACCAACCCACCACTTAGTGCAGTCATTAACCCGCCTACAATGTCCGTCGCCGGGGAGTAGGTAGCTGTGTTTGTTCCGTCCGGTAAATACCATCCATATACTCTTGCCTTGAATTTGTCCCCGGCCATTACTTTTATTACGATACCGGGCCCTATTCTTTTATCTCCTGCCGAACTACTGAAAAGCTGGCTTACGTTTTTATTGTTTCCATCGTTATCAAATCCTGCAGGCTTATTATTGCTGGTTACTGTCTGCGGAATATTATTGAATAGCTGGTTTTCAAAAGCCCGGTTTGCATCTTCCATACCTGCCTGGTAAATAGAAGCAGGA
>JBQCFO010000103.1:0-2427 GCA_051959055.1 Ginsengibacter sp.
ATCTGCCACCTTTTTTCAAAATGACAAGGAACAAAAGATTTTTATTGAAGCATCACCTCAATTTAAATCATTAAATTTTTATGATGCAAATCTTCAAAGGATTAAAGCGGAAAGTCTTTATGAAAAAAAAACTCCTGAACAATCAGAGAAGCAGAGTTCAAAGCGCGATATAAAACAAGGGAAGGAAGAAAATGAAGGTGAAGCTGAAACAATGCCTGCACAAAAAAAAGCAAAAAGAAAAAAACAAAGTTTGAACGTTTGATTAATATTTAATGGCATATTTCACAGCGCTTCAATTCTATCTTGAAAAGTATTGAGCGCTGCTATCATCAAAAGTAATTTTGTTTATCTGAAGATTTAGAACCAGTGAAATAGAATGAATTCAGAATTGCTACAAAAGTTTTTTGAAACAATTAAATCTGATCCCAGGATTGGCCCTGTTCATATAAGTTTATATGCCGCTCTTTATTCACAATGGAGCGAAAATAAATATGAAAATCCGATCTACATTTTTAGCAATGAACTGAAACCATTTTGTAAATTATATGGCTCTGCAACCTACCATCGTAGCATTCGGCAATTGCACGAGTATGGATACATTAGATATGTACCTTCTTTTAATCACTGTTTAGGAAGCATGGTTTATTTTCTTGAAAACGTAAAATTTACTGCTAAAAAAATAAAAGATGGAAAATGTGAAGAATGAAAGGGCATCAACACCAATGCTTTTCCCCTATGCACCGGAAAATTTTTGGGCCGAAATAAGGCTAATAATAAGGGAAGAGATTAACAAGATGCAGAAGCAATCAATAGAGCCTGTTACTTATGATACTCAGGGAATGACATACAAACCTTTATATAAAATAGTAGAGGTATGTAATATTTTCCATGTGACCAAACCTACTATTTATGAGTGGATAAAGCATGGAAAATTAAAGCCTTTTAAAGTGAGATCAAGAGTTTATTTTTTATGGAATGATATAGAAAAGTTATTCCCTCACGTAGAAAAACAATTTTGAGAAAAGGGGTTGTTTTCAGATTTAATAATTAGAAAAATGTGCGAAAATTTTGAATAAAAAATCCGCCTATTTTCTTAAATTTATAATTGAAAATTATTGGTATTCTGAAATTAAAACTTCTATTCTATGAGCTACATTCAAAAAAATTTAATGGCTAATGAAAGAATAGTCTATTCTACGAAATTGAATTGGACTCTTTATTTAAAGCCATTGGTGATAATTTTAATTTGCATTGTTCTTTTAAGTGACAGCTCCCATTCTATAAATCGATTCATTTTGTATGCATTTGGAATAATCCTTCTTATCATCGGATTCTTTTCTGCTGTGCTAACTTACTTCAAAATCAAAACTTTTGAATTTGCTGTTACGAATAAAAGGGTATTAATAAAGCATGGAATTTTAAAAACAAAATCGTTTGAAATAATGCTCCATAAAGTTGAGGCTATTTATGTAGAACAAAACATTATTGACAAAATTGTAAACAGCGGAACTATAATTATCAAAGGTACAGGTGGCTCACAAAATCCACTACGTAATGTTGATCATCCTTTCCAATTTAGAATTGCAGTAAATGAGCAAATTGAGAATTTAAGCTTTGTTAGGTAAAATTTTTGAAGTCATTTTTTATGTGGCAAGCACTTCCATTTCTCCTCTTTGTAGCCATAGTTCTTTTATTTTATTTCCGGCTTCTTCTGGTGTTATTCTAATGTATTTATAAAAATCTTTGACGCTCTTATGTCCACTTATTTTCATAATTAATTCAACTGGTGTACCTGCTAAAAATTCGTTGGTGCAAAAAGAACGTCGGCATGTGTGAGAAGTAATCCACGCATATTTGGGCTTAGTTACCTTAATATCCTGACGACCTTTTTTATAAGAAAACTCAATTGAATCATTTATGCCGGCAATCCTACCAAGAGTTTTAATATGCCTGTTAAACTCTGCATTAGTTAATACCGGTATTTGTTTCTTAAATTCATTATTAAATAATTTGTGCGCCTCTTGACGCAAAGGAATTACAACCCAATGATCTGACTTGCCTTGTTTCTTATGTAACATTCCATTTCTGACATCAGTTATTTTAATTGTTGAAAAATCGGAAAATCTTAATCCGGTTAGACATCCCAGAACGAACATATTCCGATAATCGATTAGATGAGGAAAGCAGGATAAATCTAATTTATAGATTTTGCTGATCTCATCCCAGGTAAGATAAATAGCATCAACTGCTTCTTCAGTTATTTTAAAATCACTTAAGTCGATTTGAGGGATTATTTTCTTTCTCATTCTGTTCCGAAGAAAAATCCTGAGTTGTTTGATGGTTTTCCCAATTGTATTTATTTTTAACCCATAAATGACTTCTTTTCTTCTTCTTTGCATATAACTAAACGACAAATAATCTATAAAT
>JBQCFO010000104.1:0-9148 GCA_051959055.1 Ginsengibacter sp.
GCATGCACAAATGTTTCTTTAGAAGAATCATCGTGTTTGATAAAACCGAAGCCTTTTTCAGAATTGAAAAATTTAACGGTTCCTGTGTTTTTGTTGTCCATTGTGTTGTTGTTGATTATAAAAAATTAGCTGCGAAGATAGTTCTATTAAATGGATATAAACTGCTGTCTTTTTTGATTTTTCGTTATTTAACTTTTTGCGAAAGGACTGGCGCGGGAATGATTTTCTCCCGGTTTTTTTCAGCTTGCCGATTTTCTTAATTTATCCCAAAAAGTAAAATACAAACCATAATTAAATTTGAAGAATTTGTGATGTTGCGCATGATGGGCAGCGCCAATCACCCATTTCGTCAAAACGTTTTTTTCATTCTTAGGATAAATATCAATGTCGAGATGATTGATGACGCTGCTGAAAGTCATAATCGTCAATTGGATAATAATGACATAATAATGCATCGGCAATATCATCAGCATTACCGGTAAAAAAATTGCCTGAAATAATCCTTCAATCGGGTGGAACGAAAAAGCGGTGAACGGTGAAGCAATATTACTGTCGTGATGTACTTTATGCACGAGTTTAAATACGGCCGGCTTATGCATCCAGCGATGAAGCCAGTAATAATAGGTTTCATGCAAAAGCATAAAGATAACGAGGCTTACGGGCAAATATAACCAGCCATACAAATCGATTTTTGTATAAACTTTAGTATATCCTTTTTGCCACAGTATTACCGTGATCATTCCTGCGACAGAGAACAGTAAAGAAGTGATGACGCTCCATTTTATTTCTTTTTTTAGTTGTCCTTTTTTGTATTTTTTTTTATTGATTTTTCTTGCTTCAAATTTGGAGGGAAACCACGTGTAAAAGATTAAATAGAACAATCCGGCTACCAAAAAATATCTTCCTGTGATAATGATGAAGAAAATCAAGGTGAGCAAAAAAAGCCAGGACATGGATGTAAAATCTGGAAGATTCATGATGTAAAATAAAGTCAATTTTTAATTATTGCCTGATTAAAATATTTATCAATTTTTCGTTTACATTAGCAAATCAGCAAATCAGCTCATTAATTCCATGTTTAAAAATTTCATTGTTTTTATTTTATTTATTTTTCCAATTATGTTAAAAGCGCAGGAAAAAAAACGAGCCAGGGATTATGGTGTAAAAACCGGTGTCATGCAAACCGGCAAACTGAATAGTATCACAGATGTTGCCGGTGTAAAAGTGGGCCAGGCAACTTTGATAAAAGGCGATTCAGTACGTACGGGCGTGACAGCGATTTTGCCTTATGATGGCAATATTTTTCAACAAAAAGTACCGGCTGTCGTGTTTGTAGGAAATGGTTTTGGCAAACTTGCCGGCAGCACACAAATAAACGAATTGGGAAATATTGAAACTCCCATTGTTTTGACCAACACGTTGAATGTTTCCACAGCAATGGATGCATTGATCGACTACACATTAAATGAAAAAGGAAACGAAAATGTAGCGTCGGTAAACGCTGTGGTTGGGGAAACCAACGACGGATTTTTGAATGATATCCGGGGAAGGCATGTGACAAAACAAGATGTTTTATCAGCGATAAATAACGCGAAAGATGGCAGGGTAGAAGAGGGCACCGTTGGCGCCGGAACAGGAACCGTTTGTTTTGGATTCAAAGGTGGAATTGGTACCGCTTCCAGGAAATTGCCAATGAGTTTGGGCGGATATACGATTGGGGTTTTGGTACAAACGAATTTTGGGGGTGTCTTACAAATTGATGGAGCGCCGGTAGGAAAAGAATTGGGGAAATTCAGTTTCAGTAATGAACTTTTGAACAACGTCGACGGCTCGTGTATGATTGTCGTAGCAACAGATGCGCCATTGGAACATCGCAACCTTTTGCGGCTGGCAAAACGCGCCATTATTGGCATGGGAAAAACCGGCGGTATTGAATCAAACGGAAGCGGAGATTACGTGATAGCTTTTTCTACCGACACTGCTTCACGGATTCCTTATACAGCAAAGCAAGGAATAAGGCAGATTCCTGTTTTGGAAAATGATGATATGTCGCCTTTATTTATGGCAACAATTGAAGCAACAGAAGAAGCCATCATTAATTCTTTATTTGCTGCAAAAACGGTAACCGGAAGAAATGGAAACAAGGCAGAATCTTTACCGCTTGAAAAAGTAATTCCTGTTTTAAAAAAATATAACCGGATCCAATAACAATAACGGTGATCCAGCGAACAAATAAATATCGACATTTTCTGTTTTAAAATTTCTTTAAAAGCAATTGTTTCTTTCCTTTTTTTTGAAAGAAAATATCGTTGAATAAAAGTATTTGATAATCGTTTTTTACAATTTGTTCTTACTTTTAATTTTCACAAATTTTATAATAAACATTCATGAATTATTGGCTGGTAAAATCGGAACCTTTTAAATACAGTTGGCAGCAATTTTTAAAAGATAAAAAAACTCATTGGGATGGTGTTAGAAATTATGCTGCAAGAAATAACCTGAGAGAGATGAAAAAAGGGGATGAAGTGTTTTTTTATCACAGCAATGAAGGAATGGAAATTGTAGGAATAGCTATGGTTGTAAAAGAAGCCTACCAGGACCCCACAACAGACGATAAAAATTGGGTAGTTGTTGATTTGAAGCCGGTAAAAGCTTTGAAGAATCCGGTAACACTTACAGACATCAAAGCAGAGGCGAAGTTTGAAAATATGGAATTGGTAAAAAATTCGCGATTGTCCGTCCAGAAAGTGACGCCGGACGAATGGAAATTAATTATGAAAATGAGTGATCGGAAATGATGATTTTAAAAGTTTGTTTCTTCTTTAAATGATTTGTTTAATATGCATTTGTCATGTTGAAAAAGAACCTCATTGTACTTACAGGAGCGGGAGTCAGCGCAGAAAGCGGACTGAAAACGTTTCGTGACAGCGATGGTTTATGGATGGGATATGATGTGTACGAAGTTGCTTCGCCGCAAGGCTGGCAAAAGAACCCCGAGCTGGTTTTGGATTTTTATAATCAAAGAAGAAAAGAAGTTGCTAAAGCGCAGCCAAATGCTGCTCACAAGGGAATTGCAGATTTGGAAAAAGATTTTAATGTAACGGTTATTACACAAAATATTGACGATTTGCATGAGAGAGCCGGTTCTGAAAATGTGATTCATCTTCATGGCGAAATTTTTAAAATGCGCAGCGTAAAAGATGAAAATAGCTTTTATGACGTAAAAGATGAAATACATTTTGGTGAAACGGCGCCCGATGGCTCTCAGCTGAGGCCACATGTGGTATGGTTTGGAGAACAGGTGCCAATGATTGAAAAGGCGGCTGCAATTTTACAAACTGCAGACATATTTATTCTTGTTGGAACATCGCTGCAAGTATATCCGGCTGCAGGTTTGATCGATTTTTTGCCACCCGGAATTCCTAAATATATTATTGACAAAAATCCACCTTACGTTCCCACACAACATAATTTTATCATTATCAAAAAACCTGCAACAGATGGGGTAGAGGAAGTGAAAAAATTAATTTGCTAATGCACCAAATTGTTGATTTGCAAGGTGACTTCCGAGGATGCCTGTTTCTTTTACATTAGCTATCATTGAATAGCCGAGAGAGGGTAAATCCACTTTAATTGGTGAGTTCTTTACCATCACAATCTGGCCATCGAGTAAATAAGAAAGTTTATTTTCTTTAATCAGTTCCATTTGTGGTTTGATTTTTTCAATTCTGATATCATGTTGTTTACTCGAAAATTCTCTGATAGCATCAATTTCATCTGCATTTATTGTTGCAGGTTTTCCTTTCCAATAGAGGATGCTGATGATACCATTGATTTGTTTGCTGAGTGTAGTAATCTCCATCGATGTACACTTTACAAAAACATAAGAATTAAAAACCGGTTCAAACGTAATGCTCTTTCTGAAAAGGCTTTTTGTTACTTTGTAATTAAGAGGGCATAGATTTTCAATCTTTTTTTTGGAAAGTAAAAGAGCAACTTTTCTTTCGCAGTGTGGCTTCGTGTACACTGCATACCAATTCTTCTGCATTTTTAATGATTTTTTAAATTTGCAGTAATTCAAAGGAATTGACAGTGATACATTCAGAAGAAAAGCGGGGGGTAGCTATCTTATAAATATATTAGATTACTTTACGAAACGAGAATATAATGCCAATTTTTTTTTGGTAGTGATTTAACTTTAGAAAATGGCGTCAATGCTATCATACATTTATTTTTCAAATATAATAATTTTTCAGGAAAGGGACTTAGTAGGTAAAAAATTCCTCACACATTATCATAAAGTTGTGGAATCACTTATTTTTCCGCCAGCAACTCATCCATAATTTTATTGAATTTATTTTGAAATTCAGTATAATGAGCTCCAGTTGCAGGACCTGAGAAGCCACTATCAATTTTCCTGATATTTCCTTTGTTGTCCAGGAAAATTGTAGTTGGACATGCATTGATTGATTCTAACTGGGGCAGTGTTTTTTCTGCCCGCAAAGAATCTGAAACAGTTACCCCAGTTATTAAAATCGGGTATCTGACGGCGAGTCTTTTTTTGAAAGGCAATAATGCTTTTTGAGATTCTTTAAAGTGTGTGGTTCTTTCGTAAGCGAGGCCGATTATTTCAACTCCACGCTGATGGTTTGTGTCATAATAATTACTCAAAAATTTTGTTTCATCCATACAATTCGGACACCATGAACCAAGGATTTGAATAATCACAACCTTGCCCTGGAACCTTTTGTCATTAATTGAAACGTCATGTCCGTCATTACTATCGGGAAAGCTAAAATTCAATTTGCCTGAGCCAGGTTTTATTTTTGTTTCACCGAAGCCATCCGGTACTTTTGCATTGTCATTTTTTTCGGCACTCCATTCCTGGATGCTCCTGGCGCCTGAATAAAATTTTCCTCCAGAAATTTTTTTATCACTTTCAATTTTTGCGGTAAACAAATAGGCGTGAGCTCCATCAAAAGTTGATAACTTTAAACTATCGCCGCTCACTACACCGTCCAAAAAACGATAATCGCCTGTCGGATCCAAAAAGGTTCCGGAAAGGTGCGATCCTTCCTGTTTAAATTCTGCAACAATTGTATCAGAGTTATTTTTTTCTTTAAATTCTGTTACCCATCTACCTGAAATATTGCTAACTGATTCTGATTTTACTTTAAATCTTTCTTTCGTATTGTATTGTGCTTTAAAAGGTAAAATTTGAATTCTTTCGCCATATTTCTTTATCCAGATCCCTTCTAAGTTGCCATCGCTGTTTATTCTTGCTTTGAAGCTTGATTCAAAGAAAGGCAATTCAATAAATACAGAGTCCGACTGCGTTTGAATACTGTCGACTAACAAACGCTCTTTGCCATTAATGATATAAATAATTTTTTTTCCGGCGCTGTCCTTACTTTGAAAATTAAAAATAATCTGATGCCCATCCGGTCTTTCAATTGCAGCGCGCCAGTACCCGTTTTTAAATTCATTTGATTTTGGTAGCCAATGAATAGAAATCATTGAAATCATAAAAAAGCAAAGTTTAAGAGCAGTTTTATAGAGAAATATTCTTCTTTTTTTCATCATAATTTTTTAATCTCTTCTGAATGTAGTTTACAATTTAATTGAAAACTCTCTTTTAAAATGAATAATAAAGTTGTTTTTTTGAAACCATTAACGATTGAGCAAAGGTGCCATGTTTCTAAAAACAGCAACTTTTTTGAAAACAGCAAACAAACTTTTATCCTGAATTCTTATTTTCTTTAAAAAACAGGAAGAACGATAAAACACAATCAGCTCTTTGCGATTTTATGATAGCTCACTGAAATTCCTTTGATCAGTGAAGAGCTAAAACCCTGGTGTTCCATTTCGTTTAAACCGGCAATTGTACAGCCTTTTGGGGTGGTTACTTTATCTATTTCCTGTTCAGGATGCGTTCCCTTTTGTAATAATAATTCAGCAGCGCCTTTTACCGTTTGTTCAACAATCAAATTGGCCGTTGCTACATCAAAACCAATTTCAATTCCGCCCTGAATGCTGGCCCGGATAAAACGCATGGCATAAGCAGTGCCGCACGCGCCAAGAATTGTAGCCGCTTCCATTAGTTTTTCGTCAATGACAACAACTTTTCCAAGGGTAGAAAATATTTTTTCTACGAAATCAATTTCTTCTGCCCGGGCATTTGTATAACTGATGCAGGTCATGCTTTCCTGGATGGAAATAGCCGTATTAGGCATTGCCCTGAAAACGGGAATTTTCTTTTCAATGATTTCACTGATATCTGCAATTAAAACTCCGGTAACTACGGAAACCAAAATGTGTTTGTTGGTAAGTTCGTTTTTTAAACTATTTATTACATCGCTCACCTGGTAAGGCTTTACAGCAAGGATTACCAGGTGGCTATTGCGTACCGCTTCTGCATTTTCAGAAGTTATTTTTACGCCTTTTTCTTTTAATTTTTCAAGAGTTTCAATTTTTCTTTTTGTAACAGTGATGTCGGAAGCTTTGCAAAATTTGCTTTTTAATAATCCTTCCGCGATTGCAGTTCCTAAATTTCCGCCACCAATGATGGCAATTTTTTTGGCCATGTGTTTATTTTAATATTGATCTTTTGTTCTTCTTCAAAAGGTGGAAAGATGAGAAGGTAATAAGGTATGATTCTATTGGTAACCTTAATTTTTACTAAGGTTGATCAGTTTTTACTAAATTGGTTTGAAAGGCATTAAGTAACATTATTACCTTAGTAATTTAGAATAAAAAACCTCTCATTCAACCTTATTATCTTATTTCCCACAAAATGCCGGAAGAATTATTTTTTGCAAAGATGAAGTTTTGAAATCAGAATTTATACTTTTTTAAATAGCCATATAAAAGCGGCTTTTAAAAAAGATGTGTTTTTAAAAATCTATAACAAAGCAACAAATAATGTGAATTCTTATTTATTTATAAATGCAGCGCCACTTTTGATAGTTTTAAAAAAAATTGATTGTATTTAATTTAAGAATTCCTACATTCATGCCCGATTTAAAAAAATCAATTTATCTCTATGGGAAATTTTCAAGTAAAAGTTCAGCCAAAAAAATATGATGCAATTATAGTTGGTTCCGGGGCCGGTGGCGGAATGGCTGCATATGTTTTGGCAAATGCCGGTTTAAAAGTTTGTTTGCTGGAAGCAGGACCAAATTTTAATCCTGCCGTAGATTCCAAGCAATTACAAAATCCATGGGAATCGCCAAGAAGAGGCGCCAGTACCAAGTATCGTCCATTTGGTGATTTTGACGGATGCTACTGGGGATGGGAAATCGACGGCGAGCCTTATACAAATGCAAAAGATTCAAACTGGCAGTGGTGGCGTGCGAGAATGGTAGGCGGAAGAACCAATCATTGGGGAAGAATTTCTTTGCGTTTTGGCCCTGATGATTTCAGACGAAAAAGCATTGACGGACTGGGAGATAATTGGCCAATTGGCTATGATGATGTAAAACCGTACTATGATAAAATAGACCGGTTGTTGGGAATTTTTGGTACCAATGAAAATATTGCCAATGCTCCAGATGGAATTTTTCTTCCACCGCCAAAACCACGATTGCACGAGTTGATGATTAAAAAAGCGGCAACAGGAATTGGTATTCCGGTAATCCCTTCAAGGCTTTCTATTCTTACCAAAAAAATAAATGATACCCGCGGCCAATGTTTTTATTGTGCACAATGTGGTCGCAGTTGTAAGATATTCGCTGATTTTTCTTCCTCCTCAGCATTGGTGCTACCGGCAATTGCAACAGGAAATGTTGATCTTGTAGTGAATGCAATGGCGCGTGAAGTATTGACGGACAAACAGGGTTTGGCAATCGGTGTTTCTTATGTAAATAAAGATGACATGCAGGAATACCAGGTAATGGGCAGAACGGTAATCCTTGGAGCCAGCGCCTGTGAATCTGCAAGGCTATTATTGAATTCAAAATCTCCACGACATCCGAATGGATTGGCAAACTCAAGTGATGTTGTTGGAAAATATTTGCACGATTCTACCGGGGCAGATATGGGTGGAATTATTCCTGACTTGTTTGACAGAAAACGCTACAACGAAGATGGAGTAGGAGGTATGCATGTTTATACCCCATGGTGGCTTGATAATAAAAAACTTGATTTTCCACGAGGATACCATATTGAATATGGTGGTGGATTTGGAATGCCTTTATACGGTTTTCAATGGGGAATAGAAAATCTGAATGGAACTTATAAAGTAAAAGGAAAACAAAAGGAAGCGGGTGGCTATGGTGCTTCATTAAAAGAAGATTACCGTTATTTCTTTGGCTCTCACGTCGGCATGGCTGGACGTGGAGAAACAGTGGCCCGCCGTGATAATTATTGTGAAATTGATCCAACAACAGTAGATGTATATGGTATTCCTGTTTTGCGGTTTCATACGAAATATTCTGAATATGAGATAAAACAGGCAAAGCACATGAAAGAAACTTTTTCTGAAATATTACATGCGATGGGAGCTGTATCAACGTGGGGTGGAGATGATGGCCCTGAAAATAATTACGGTTTGCATGCCCCTGGAAATATTATTCACGAAGCGGGTACCATACGAATGGGAAATGATCCAAAGCAATCAGCATTGAACAAATATGCCCAGGCTCATGATTGCAAAAACTTGTTCAATGTTGATGGTGGCCAATTTGTTTCGCAGGGAGATAAAAATATTACGTGGACCATCCTTGCTTTATCTATGCGCACTTCAGAATATATTGTGGACCAGTTGAAGAAAAATGAGATTTAATAATTTTCTGAAAAATCAAAAATATTCATTCTTATTTTATAAAAAATTAAAAAATTATGGACAGAAGAAAATCCCTGAAAGTAATGGTGCTTGGCACAGTATCTTCCGGTTTAATGTTAGAAGCTTGTAAGACTGAAGATAAAAAGGCTGTACTAAAAAAAGCGCCGGCCAAGCCGACAGCAGAAAAGCATCCCGGCCTGATGAAAGAAGAAGTGAAAAAATTAGAGGAAGATAATTCTTATACCTATTTCACTCCACATGAAATGCAAACAATTACGATACTTGCAGATATTATTATTCCCAAAGATGACGTGAGTGGAAGCGCTTCTGATGCTAAAGTGCCTGATTTTATCGAGTTTATTGTAA
>JBQCFO010000105.1:0-13241 GCA_051959055.1 Ginsengibacter sp.
CCACATAAAGGTGGCTTGTGGGTTAATTTATTTTATATTATTGCAGATAATGACTTTATCAATTTACAAGATGAGTAAGAAAATAAAATATACCGTTGAATACCCTGTGAGATGTTCTCCTGCGATATTATTTGAATTCCTTTCTACTTCTTCCGGGTTGCAGGAATGGTTTGCAGACAAAGTAGAAGACGAAGCCGGACTCTTCAGGTTTTCGTGGTCAGGCTCTACAGAAGAGGCGCAGGTTGTAGAAATGGAAGAAAATAAATTAATAAAATTCCATTGGACCGATTCTCCAAAAGACGAATATTTTCAATTCACCATCGACAGATCGGAAGTTACCAGCCAAACGATCCTGATGATTACAGACTTTGCAGAAAAGAAGGATATTAAAGACCAGAGCCAGCTTTGGGAAACCCAGGTAAAGGAATTGTTCCATCGTTTAGGCAGCTAAATTTTTAAATAATTTATCAAATTAGATTTATTTTCTTTTCTCAATTTTCTTTCTATTGATCAGGGCAAGATAAAACATCAGCCCGCGTGCTACATCATTTGCATTTTTTTTATTTAGAATAATTTTTTTTGTTTTTCCTGTTTCAAAAAAAAGTCACAACAGACATACAATTGTGAAAGCGGATTTTTATTTCGTGAGAGCAAATTCTGAACCTCTCCTTTTATAATTTTTTTAGAAAAAGCGTGAAGCAGAAAAAACCTTCACCTTTTACATTTTCAAAGATTTTTTTTATGAAAATAAGAATAGGGATTATGTATGTCTTTGCTGAAATTCATTTCTTTTAAAAAAGATGTAAGAGCAATCTTTGAGAAAGGATGGTTTCATGGCATAAATGTTGATTTTTACTTTTCTCATTATAATTAAAAAACACTTTATGAAAAGTACAAACACCGCAGAGCACCAGGAAGGCCAGGTAACCAAAGAAATTGAAGATCAAACAGCTAAAGTTCCTTCCGATATGTTTTTATGGGCAGCGATATCGGCAATGGCGGTATCGCTTTCATTTCAAATAGCACGTAAAAAGCAAACCAGTTTATTTTTTGGCCAATGGGTGGCTCCTTTTTTGCTATTTGGCATCTATAATAAATTAGTGAAACAGCAAGGGCATGATGCAACGGAATATTAATTCTGTGTTGAAGAATTCTTATTGACAGGAATGGTATCCGTTTTTAAAAAAAGGAAGCAGCATAATTTCTGGCAGGACAGATGTTTATAAACCTTCGAGTAATTCGAGCACTTTTTCTTTTTTCAGAATTAAATATCCGAGCCGATCGTTGCTCACTCCATCTTTTAGCTGGTAGTTAAAAATGAGGTTTCCATCGGTAACTTCCGTTTGAAAATATTTAAAATCTATATTGGGATAATCTTTTAAATTTTCACCAATCTGGTAAAGGTGTGTTGATAAAATAAATAGCGAACGTCTTATTTTAATTAAGCCTTCAATTACGACTGTACTACATTTCATCGCGTCTTCCACATTCGTCCCTTTAAATAATTCATCAATCAGAATCAACCATTTTCTTCCGTCATTTACTTTTAAAATCGTATTTTTTATACGCTGTACTTCATTATAAAAATAGCTTTCTCCTTTTGCGATATTATCCACCACATTAATGTTGCTCAGTAAACCATCAAACAACGAAAGCTCCATATGCTCTGCTGGTACGCCCATGCCAATATGTGCTAAAAAAGCAGCACTACCGATTGCTTTTATAAAAGTACTTTTACCCGCCATGTTGGCGCCGGTAAGAAAAATAAAATTATTCTTCTGATTTAATTCAATGTCATAAGCTACCGGATTTTCTAATAAAATATGATACAACCTACTTGCTTTGAGAACCGGATCGTCAGAAGAAATGAAAACAGGAAATGATAATTTAAGTTCGTTTACTGCAACCGCCATTCCATACCAGGCATCTAATTGGGAATAAATATCAACAAGTTCTAAAAAATTTTGTTTGTAATGATAGCGGATATAGTAAGCAAATGCAAGCATTTCATGGTTGGAAAGGGCCGCTGCTTTTTCAAATTTTGATATGTTATGAAACTGATGCCTTTCTATCAGTACCTGTGCTTTTTGCAAAATCTTTCTCAAATTCAAAGGAGTTTCATCATTCAAAAAAACACCTACAATTTTTTGCATCCCTTTTATAAAATCAAATGCATGACCAATGGAATATTTTATCAAAGAAAAATCAGGGCCATGAAGTAATTTATAAAAATATGCCGTTATGGGAGTTGGCCTTGCAGGCGGTTCATCAATCGAAGACTCATAAAATTTATAAATCATCATTACCGTGCCGTTGCTTACTAAAAGCGGCCATTGGTCTTTGTTTGCAAGAATTAATTGTAAAGTTTTCTGTACATTTTTTATAGATTCAATATCACTTAAAGACCTGTTGAATATCTGTCTTAATTTTTCGCGGCCACCGGTAGTTCTGGTAAAATTTAATTTATCGAAAACAGAAAATTCATCTTCATGATTGAAAATAGAAAGATCGTGCAAGGTGGTTTTGTCTGTTTCCATAAATTCTTAATTCTTAATTTTTATTTTTCAAAATTTAATCTTTGCCCTTTTATAGATTCATTCCACAAGTTTTTTCCATAATTATCATTCTGATAAATGCAATTTCCATTTACAAAAGTATGCGTTATCTCCGCCGGAAATGTAAAACCCATCAAAGGGCTCCATCCGCATTTGTATAAAATATTTTCTTTTCTTACGGTTGTTTCTTTACGTAAATCGACAACGGCCAAATCTGCAAAAGATCCTTCACGAATATAACCACGGTCTTTTATTTTAAAACAATCCGCTACTGCATGGCTCATTTTTTCCGCGATTTTTTCCAAAGAAATTTTTCCTTCTTTATAATAATGCAGCATCATTAATAAAGAATGTTGTACCAATGGCAAACCGGAATGCGCGTGTTCATAAGGTGGCAGCTTTTCTTCCATAGTATGTGGCGCATGATCCGTTGCTATTACATCCAAACGATTATCCAGCAAGGCTTTCCACAGTGCTTCTTTATTTTTTAATTCTTTTATCGCCGGATTGCATTTGATTAAATAACCCAATTGTTCATAATCATCAGCAGTAAAATGCAAATGATGCACACAAACTTCAGCTGTTATTCTTTTTTCCTTTAAAGGAATTTCATTGGTAAAAAGTTCCAGTTCTTTTGCAGTAGTAATATGGAGAATATGCAAACGGCTGTTATATTTTTTTGCCAGAGAAACAGCGAATGAAGAAGAGGTATAACAGGCATTTTCATCCCTGATAATTGGATGATCGGAAGGAGCAAGAATGGGTTTTAGCCCTTTTAAATTCTTATAATTTTCTTTGATAATTTTTTCATCTTCACAATGTGTGGCGATTAATAATTCGCTTTCACTAAAAATTTTATGCAAAGCCGGTTCGCTGTCAACCAGCATATTCCCGGTACTGGAACCCATAAAAATTTTAACTCCGCAAACATCATTTTTTCTTTTATTCATTTTCAAAACTTCATCCGAGTTTGTGTTGCTCACTCCCATAAAGAAAGAATAATTTGCCAATGAATTTTGTTTCCCGGTGGCATATTTTTCTTCCAGCAAATCTTCTGTAAGTGCGTTGGGTATTGTGTTTGGCATTTCCATAAAAGAAGTAACACCGCCCGCAACTGCTGCTTTGCTTTCTGTATAAATGCTTGCCTTATGCGTTAATCCAGGTTCCCGAAAATGAACCTGGTCATCAATAGCGCCCGGAAATAAATGCTTTCCTTTACCATCTATTTCTGTTACTTTTTCTTTTACGGTAACCGTGTCTCCAATTCTTTCTATCCGGCCATTTTTTATAAAGACATCTTTTTCAGAAATATTATTTTCATTTACGACAGATATATGTTTAATAAGATAATTTTGCATAGGCTGAAATTAAATAATTAATAACCAACTCTATGCAAATTAAAAAAAGTGTTATTACCCTTGCCGTATTTTTTTATCCTGCATTTATTTTTGGGCAGACAACTTATATCCCTGAAGGCTCAAAAGATTATGATGTAATAGACCGGTTAGAAATAAAACAAGGACATAATCCGGACTTGAATTTTTCTTCAGACAAGCCATTCAGCAGAAAAGCAATTGTGCCCGCAATAGAAAAGATAGATAGTTTAGACCCGGTCAATAGTAATCTTACTCCAATAGATAAATATAATTTGCATGCTCTATTGATGGATAATTCAGAATGGGTAAGTGGTTCAAAGGAATCTTTTCTAAGTAAAAAACCAATCTGGAATGCTTTATATGTTACTAAACCAAATCTTCTTGAAGTAAATACAAAAGATTTTTTTCTTGCATTAAATCCGATTATTTATTTCCAGGTTGGAAAAGAATCAGGGAATAATGAAAACATTTTTTTAAATAAACGAGGTGTTACTGTTCGCGGAAGGATTGCCAATAAAATCGGGTTCTCATCCACCATTTCTGAAAACCAGGAACGAGGACCTTCTTTTTTTCAGGAAAGGGTAGCACAATATAATGCAGTGCCAGGCGTAGGTTTTTACAAAAAATTTAAAGGAACTGCTTTTGATTATTTTGATGCAAGAGGTTACGTAACTTTTAATGCTACCAAATATATTGACATCCAGTTTGGCTATGATAAAAATTTTATCGGTGATGGATACCGCAGTCTTTTTTTGAGCGATGATGCCAACAGTTATTTATTTCTGAAACTAAATACACGAATCTGGAAATTTAATTACCAGAATCTTTTCATGGAGCTGATGCCGCAGTTCATTAAAACGGGCGATTATTGATTGGTAAGGAAATACGCGGCAATGCACCATCTCAGCATGAATGTAACCAAATGGCTGAATTTGGGCTTATTTGAAAGCATCATCTTTGGCAGGAGCCAGTATTTTGATTTTGAATACCTCAATCCAATCATTTTTCTCAGATATGTAGAAGGAAATGTAGGCAGTCCTGATAAAGCTCATGTAGGCTTTGATTTCAAAGCAAACGCGGCACACAAGTTTCAGTTTTACGGACAATTTTTACTGGATGAATTTATCCTGAAAGAAATTACCCAAGACAATGGTTATTGGGCTAATAAATATGGTTATCAACTGGGTGTAAAATATGTAGATGCCTTTACCATTAAAAATCTTGATCTACAGGTCGAAAGCAACCGGGTAAGGCCTTATACCTATTCACATTATGATTCAGCAACAAATTATACACATTACAATCAATTTCTCGCGCATCCACTCGGCGCTAACTTCCAGGAGTTTATCGGTATTGCAAAATATCAGCCGGCACCGAAATGGTACATCAATGTAAGAGGAATTTATTATTATCAGGGACTTGATTCTGCCGGATTAAATTTTGGCGGCAATCCTTTTGAACTTTATACTACACGCAATGGTGATTATGGACATTATGTAGGAAGCGGCAGAAAAGTAAGATGTCTGAATGCGACTTTCCAATTATCTTATGAGTTGAAAGAGAATCTTTTTATTGATGGCGGATATTTGTTCAGGAAATTTACCGATCTCCCTACATCAAATACCCTCAGCCTCGGAATCAGGTGGAACGCAGCGAGAAGAGAGTATAATTATTAAGGTGTGAGGTCGATTTATTTTTTTGAGAAATAGAAATTCTTATTATTTCTTGTTTTACTGGAAAGTAAACAATCTTTAGACACCATTTATTCTCATGAATCTGGAAATTAAGATAATAAGGTTTTTAAAAAAAAAGGCTCGGAGTTACCAGGTGATAAGATTTGCACGCTGATTTATGGAGTAAATATCTATAAATGCAAACACTCAATTCGAACCAAAACGTTCCCCTGAACTTTATTCATGAGAAAACATAAATCGTTATTATTTCTTGCTTTACTGAAAAAATAAATCAGAATGTTGGGCACAATGTCTCTTTCCTGTTGCCGTTAAATTGATTATAAAATCCTTTGTCTAAAACATTAAATTCATCTGCGCCAAATGAATGATTGTAGTTCTGTAGAGAAGAAGTAGTAACATCATAACTGAAAGTAAAACGAACATTGCCGACCTGCAAGCCAACCATAGGAATAAAAGCATCTCCATAACGGTAAAATAATCCGCCTATAATTTGTTTGGAGCCATCCCCGGAAAGATTGTAAGCTGCGTTCATACCAATAACCAATTCACTGGATTTTGCCATAATGGTATAATAGGCTGCAGGATTTATAATTACCACATCACTCATTTTAAAAATCCCATTGATAAAACCGATGTGGCGCATGGGAATTGTGCTGGAATTGTCTTCAGCAAAAAAAGTTTCCTTCGGCCTGTTTACATGTTGAATGGAATAACCGGCATTGATATAAACATCTTCAGTAGGGAAATAAGCGTAATTCAGGCCTGCCTGCATATCAAAAAAGCTTACACTATTGTTAAGCAATTGCACTGCTGTGGGTAAAGTAGCATCAAAGAATCTTCCATCGAATTGATCAGGAAATGTGAGTTTGCTTTGGTCAATTCTTTTATTGGCCCATCCCACATTAAAACCGGCTGTTAGAAGGCTGCTCAGCCCGAGCATTTGGTGATAAGCTACTGAAGCATATATTTGAGTAGAAGTAAGGCTGCCTGTTCCGGCCACATCGCGCTCTATCACTCCTCCAAGGCCCATCCAACCTGTTTCAATCCTATCCCTAAAAACCTGGGCATCTCCAAAAATACTCATGGTTTTGTAAGGTACCGACATAATATTGGAATACTGGTTGCGATAAGAAGCACCTAACCTGTAATCGGCATCAGGAATAAAACCGGTATTAGCCGGATTGGTAAGTAACGGATTATTGAAAAATTGCGAAAAATGCAAATCCTGCCCAAAAGTATACTGCATTCCAAATGAGGAAGAAAAGAAAAGAAATAATATTTTAAAAATCTTTTTCATTTACTTATCGCAATAAAGTGATATCTCCCGTTTTTGTTACTTTTTTATCATTAGAAAAAGTTACGTCCAAAGTATATGCATACACATCCATTGGCTGCAGCTTTCCTTTAAAAGTCCCATCCCATCCGCTTTTGGTACTATTTGTTTCAAAAACCTTTTGCCCCCAACGGTTATAAATTGTCCAGTGCATTTGTTGTATTCCAAATCCAACGACTTTGATAATACTATTGGTACCAAATTTACCAGGTGTAAAAGCAGATGGCACATCGACCAGAGGTGTTATCAATGACTGAACCTCAATGCACGTATCAGCGCTGCAGCCTACATCATTGGCTGCATTCAGGCACACATTGAAAGTACCTGTGGCATTAAAAATATGTTTCGGATCTTTTAAAGTTGAAGTATCGCCATCATTAAAATTCCACAGATATTTTGTTGCTCCTACAGATTGGTTGGTAAAATTGGTATAAGTATTTTCTTTCGGCACCGTAGGACTATAGCTGAACGAAGCAATAGGAATCGGGCTAACAGTAAGTGTGAAAGTTGTATCCGAAACTTTGTTACATGACGTAGAATCAAATGCGGTGAGTTTTACTGTATAAGCACCGGTTTTAGTATAAAGATGGGTTGGATGATCTTCTGTAGAAGTAGCGCCATCGCCAAAATCCCAAAGAAAATTAAGGCCGCCCAACGAATTATTGGTAAACACCGCATTATAAGGGACACAACCGTTTGCCGGAGTGGTAAACAGTGCTTGTACTGTCGGAGAAAGGCGAATTGTCTTCACAGTATCATCCGGTGAATTACAATAGATTGTATCATTTAATGAGAGCGTTACTTTGTAAGTGCCTGCTCCGGCGAAGGTATGCGTTACAGGATTCTGATTCTGAACAACAAGAGGTGTGTTATCGCCAAAATCCCATGTAAAAATTCCTGGTTTAAAAGTTCCACGCGTAGGAGTGGATACATTGGTAAATTCATAACTAAGGTTTGTACAAGGCATCAGCTTTTGCGAAAGAAAATCCAGGTTTGCTTTATTATCTCCGGCCCGGATGTGTTTGTACGAAGTATCGGCAATATTGCAGGTACTACTGTCAATAGTGACCAACATTACAGGGTAAATGCCAACCTTTTCATAAACATGTGAAGTAGCAGGAACAGTAGTTGTATCACCGGTTCCATCACCAAAATACCAATAATAAAGTTTGCCCTTTTTAAGAGAATCTGTAAAATCGACCTGCAAAGGCACGCATCCCGACGTATCGTTGGCAATTCCGTTGATAGAAGCATGCAAATCAGATCGCACTCCTGAAAAATCCATTTCTATTTTAAGCATCCCAAGGTTGCAGGAGCCGTTTTGCCCCTGCGATTGATTTGTTTTTGACCATGCGCCTGGTGTTCCCGGAAATGCTACGCTTTTATAACAATTGGCGCACATCGCCTGGTAGATAACTCCATTTCGGTCGAAACGGCTGGTACCGCCATCCACATGATCGCCAAAGGTTATTGGAGGAGTTCTACCCGGAGGATCCTGCTGGCCATAAAAAGTTCCATACAATAATGAATCTACATTTTTGCGCAGTACAATAAAATAAAAATCACTTCCTGATGCATCTGTTTGAGGTTTTACTGCATTTGGAGTGGTAGGCATTCCTTTGGTAGTAGCGGTTTGAAAACCTGTGCCGGTATTTGATTTTCCACCCCAGCCTGATACATACACATTTTCGCAGCGATCCACTAAAAAGGCAGTTGGAGATAAATTTGGATAGGTTGCATTTACGGAACCGAAAACTGTTTGATATACTACCGCACTCAGATCAGGTTTTAGTTTTGTAATGAATTGCTTGGATCCATTGTTTGAATAAGTTGCATTAATTACAGGCATATTTCCTTCGGAGGTTCCCATTACATAAATGAAACCAAATTTATCTGTATCTATTCCATAAATCTGATCAGCCTGTGGAGTACCGATATAGGTGCCTCTGATTACAGAAGTGCCAGTGTTATTCATTTCAATAATAAATCCATCGCACACGCCACCCTGGAAAGTGGAATTTACCACACCGGATTTTGAAATTCCATTTAAGTCACTACTAGCTGTACCGCCGGCAACATACACATTTCCATTATCCCCTAAACCCAAAACATAAGCGGCATCATTATCTTTTCCTCCCAATAAAGTACTGAACAAAACTCTATTACAAGTAGGATCCAACTTCAATACTACCGCATCCTGCATTCCGGCATTTTTGCTTTGATAGGCACCTGCTGTTACCGGAAAATCGGATGAAGAAGTACAGGAAGCAACATATATATTATTCGATGCATCGAGCAAAACCTCGCTTCTTGCGTCATCACCATAATTTCTTTTAAGTGAATTGGTTCCGGATCCGCTGCTCTCATCAGCTATGTTCACACCATCATTTGCAGAGCCGCCTATTTTCATCGAACCAATGAGATTGCCACCGGATGCATCCAGTTTAGTAATGACAATATCATATCCGCCAAGGCTTCCCAATGTGGCCGTTGTAGGATAATTTGGTGAATTGGACCTTCCGGCAAGAGTCAGGTTTCCCTGTGCATCCACAATCAGACTATGCGGTTGCTCTTCGCCGCTTCCACCGATGTAAGTAGCGTAAACCCGGTTTCTGCCATCAGGAGTAAGTTTGATAAGAGCAATATCAAAACTACCATTGAATGTTTTCTCAAAAGCCCCGTTAGAAACAGGAAATCCCGGCCCAAACGCAATACCTCCGCCATAGAAGCTGCCATCGGGGCCATAAGTAGCTGTAAATCCCCAGTTATCAGCAATACTTCCTGAATAACTGAAAAATATTAAAGTAGGATCAATGATGAGTGTTTGATTGGGAGAGTAATCTTTTACTTTAAAAGTCACTACGTCTCCATTTATTACATACCGGCAATCCAGTTCCTTTTTCTGATTGTCAATAATCTGGTAAGTGTAGGGCCTTAATTCTTTGCTGACACCGAGTGAAGTAGTCACATTCAACTCACGGTTTTTTACTGAGAGTTTTTTTGCACCCGAATATTTCATGGCAATATCACTAATCTTTGCTCCGGGATTGATGATAAAATCATATTTCAAATTACCACCTGCATCTGTATAATACCGTAAATCTATCCCAGGGTACATATTCTTATAAGTAACTCCGAGATAAATTTTACAACCGGAAGCCCACTTGCTTTTATCATTGCCAATAAAATAATTATTAACAGAAGGAATCGCTTTATCCGGAATAATTTGAGGATTTTGTGCATTTAAAAATTCAACAGAATAAACATGGCTTCGGATCGTTTCATTCACTGTTTTTCTGCCAACTTTTCCGGAGGAATCCAAACCATGCCGTTCCAGTTTTATTTTTTCAATATCATCCGGATTATATTGAGCAATTGTAAATCCTTTATTGGTTAAGAAAAAGGAACCGCTGCCAGCATCACTCATATACTTTACTTTCTGATCCCATTGTCCTTTATTCTCAACAAACTCCACCTGCGCTAATACATTCTCTGTAAGAAGAAATGCTACCAGGAGAAAAAGGAAATAAGAAGATTTTTTTAAGATTTTCAAAAAAAATAATTTTATAATGATTCAACCCGAAAAATAGACTGCGAGAAAGCAAAATAGTAAAATAAATTCCAAAAATAAATTTACGAAACAATTAGAAGAAGAATTTGAAATTAAATTTCACAATTTTGATTTAATAGCTTCTTAACATAACAACTTTAAAAAAATAAGTCTTTAGGATATTTTACTCCAGGCAGTTTTTCCCTTTTCACTTTCCATAAATTCTCTCAGGCAGGCGTTTTGATGAGTAGATAATTTTGCGTCCTCATGAATAATTTTTTCAGCAGTTAATCTTGCGGCTTCCAGAATTTTTCTGTCTTCAATAATATTGGCTAGTTTAAAATTGAGTAAGCCACTTTGCCGGGTGCCTTCAATATCACCTGGGCCACGGATTTCTAAATCCTTCTCTGCAATTTTAAAGCCATCGTTGGTCTCACACATAATTTTCAGGCGTTGTTTAGCATCAGCGCTTAGTTTAACTTTAGTAGAAAGAATGCAATAACTTTTTTCATTTCCACGCCCTACTCTTCCACGCAACTGGTGCAATTGCGGAAGTCCAAATTTTTCTGCGCTTTCTATTACCATCACACTTGCATTGGGAACATTTACCCCAACTTCAATCACGGTTGTGGAAACCATTATCTGTGTATCACCTTTTACAAAACGATTCATATTCGTTTGTTTTTCGTCAGACTTTTGCCTGCCATGAACCATACTTATATAATATTGCGGTTCCGGAAAATACGCTTTCACTTCTTCATACCCACGCATCAAATCTTCAAAATCAAGCTTCGCGGATTCTTCTATCAACGGATAAATGATATAAGCCTGCCGTCCACGCTTTATTTCCGATTTGATAAAATTCATCACCTGTGGCCGTGCATATTCCATCCGGTGAACGGTCGTAATCGGAATTCTTCCCGGTGGCATTTCATCCATGATGCTATAATCTAAATCTCCATAGGCAGTCAATGCAAGGGTACGCGGAATCGGCGTTGCAGTCATCACAAGAATGTGAGGATTAATATCATTTTTATCCCAGAGTTTTGCTCTTTGTGCTACGCCAAAACGATGTTGCTCATCCACAATGGCCAGTCCCAGATTTTTAAACTGAACAGCATCTTCAATTAACGCATGGGTTCCGGTTAATAACGAGATTTCTCCTTCTTTGGTTGCTTTTAAGATTTCACGCTTTTCCTTTGCAGAAGATGAACCGGTAAGAATTCCGATTTTTATAGGAATACCATCAAGCATGGTCTTCAGGCCTTCAAAATGTTGCCGCGCCAATATTTCTGTCGGCGCCATAAAGCAACTTTGATAGCCATTATCTGCTGCAATCAGCATTGCCATCAATGCCACCATTGTTTTACCGCTTCCTACATCGCCTTGCAAAAGGCGGTTCATTTGTTTACCACTTCCCAAATCTTTCCTGATTTCTTTTAATACTCTTTTCTGGGCACCGGTCAATTCAAAAGGCAAATGATGGTTGTAAAAATCGTTGAAAAGATTGCCTACTTTGGAAAAATTTAATCCTTTCGAAAAGGTATTTCTTTTAAATCTTATTAAACCCATACGTAACTGGGAAATAAACAGCTCTTCAAATTTCAGCCGTTTTACCGCATTTTGATAATCATTTGGCGAAGCCGGAAAATGAATATTTTTATAAGCATCAAACCTTTTTACCAGGCGAAATTTTTCTAAAACATCGGCAGGTATATTTTCAGGTATATCTTTTTCAGAAAGCATTTGCAAAAGCGTATAGGTCAGCGCTCCCATTTGTCTTCCGCCCATGCTTTTTGCTTTTAGTTTTTCTGTGCCCGGATAAATAGGTTCCAAAAAACTTTTCGCGTTCTTATTTGCCTCTGTCAGCAATTCCATTTCAGGATGGGTAATCTGAGGCGAATTCATAAAAAACCCGGCTTTGCCAAAGACCAAAAACGGCGATCCGATATGAAGGGTTTTTTCTATCCAGTTTATTCCCTGGAACCAAACCAGTTCCAACTCTCCGGTGCCATCATTAAGCGTAGCCACCAGTCTCCTTCCGCGGTTTTCTCCCAAAATTTCTACGGAAGTTATTTTGCCTTTCACCTGCACATAATCTGTATCGGGATTAATTTTGCTAATGGGAGTTATTTGGGTGCGGTCTATGTGCCGGAAAGGAAAATACTGTAGCAGATCATTAAAAGTAAAAATGCGGACTTCTTTTCTCAAAATGTCTGCACGAAAAGGGCCTACACCTTTCAAATATTCAATCGGACTGTTTAATATGGAAACTGAATTAGTAATGATATTGCCTTTTTTACTTTGTGTAAATTCTTACAAATATAACCAACATGAGCCATCAGAATTTTAACCAAAAAAAGGTTTTAAAATAATAAATACAATAAATTTCTTAAAAATCTGTTTTAGAGAAACATGAATAAATTTTAATTCTTTTTTCTGTTAAAAGAACTGCAAAATGGCCACTTTGCCGCTTTTCAGCAACATTAAAAAGTTGAGAATCCGTTATTTTTGCATTGTCTTTAAGAAATAAAATCCGTTTTTTAAAGCCCTTTTTACTCTACCTGAAAACCTATAAAACATCCGAATGAAAAAATTCTTTCAGAAACGTTATTTTTCCATATCACTGCTTTTTATTTTTCTGATTCCGTTTCCTTTTATGTTTGCAAAGGTTAAACCTGTTTCACCCTCTGTAGAAACATCGTTGGTAAAAATTAATGCACCTGCTGCAAC
>JBQCFO010000106.1:0-2278 GCA_051959055.1 Ginsengibacter sp.
TCCCCTGGTTTCTTCCCGCTTTTCGCGCCGGGGGGCCGATACAATCTGTGGCCAACCTGGTAAAGGAATTCAGGGAAGGTGTGCAATATTTTATTTTCTGTGGCGATACCGATCTGAATGGAAGCGCTTTGGAAAATGTGGAAGTTGATAAATGGATTCCTTTTAATAACGACACGAAAGTGTGGTACTGCAGCCCGGAAAGAATCAGTGACAGCCTGGTGAAGCAGGTGGAACTGCTTAAACCGGATATATTGTTTATTATCGGAATGTACTCCTGGCATTTTAATATGGTGCCGCTGATGTTTTGCAAGGGAACTACAAAAATTCTTTCCACGCGCGGCATGTTGCACCCCGGCGCTTTGACACAAAAAAAGTGGAAGAAAAAGATTTACCTGCAGCTTTTTAAATTGTTGGAATATCATTATAAAGTAGCTTTTCATGCTACTGATGAAGAGGAAGCGAATTACATAGCCCAATATTTTGGAGAGCCTGCTAAGGTTCATATTGCAGGAAATTTTCCCAATCAAACGGGCATATTGCCACTGCCTGAAAAAGAGCCGGGACATTTAAAATTAATTACCATTGCCATCATCAGCCCGATGAAAAATATATTGCTGGTTTTGGAGGCATTGGAAAAAGTAACAGCCAGTATTCAATACGATATTTATGGGCCGGTAAAGGATGAAGAATACTGGAATGAGTGTAAAGAAAAAATAAAGGTCTTGCCAAAAAATATCAAGGTTCATTATCATAAAGAAATACTGCCACAGCAAATAAAAATGGTGTTGGCAGAATCGCACGTATTTATCTCACCGAGTAAAAGTGAGAATTTCGGACACGCCATTTATGAAGCTTTATCTGCAGGAAGGCCGGTGATTACCAGTTATTTCACTCCCTGGAACCAGTTGAAGGAAGAGCATGCAGGGATAAATGTTTCGGTAGATTTTATCATAGACCTGAGTGATGCGATCGATTATTTTGCTGCTATGGATGCGATGGAATTGGAAAAGTGGAGCAGGGGCGCTCTTGAGTATTCAGAAAAAGCTGTGGAGGTGGAAAAGCTAAGGAACGAATATGCGAAGATGTTTTTTGGGTAGAACACAGACGTTTTAAATGTCATTACGGGAAAGCGTAATTAATGAATATAGCGTAGATAAATGATCAACGTTTACATGGCAATCTTTTTTTAATCAGGAGATTGCTTCGTGCCTCGCAATGGCGGAACCTGCCTTATAATGACGAAGGCGACTATGAGATTGCTTCGTGCCTTATAATGACGGAACACAACCCGCCTCACCATGACGAAAAGTGCCCTGCAATGACGAAATACACACTGTGTCGTCATGGCGAGAAAACCCGGATAAAGCTCCTTTTTGTTTAACAGATCATCAAAGGGTTTTCGTGGCAATCTTCTTGAGGGTTTTTGGTGACGATAACATACAAGGAGATTGCTTCGTGCCTCGCAATGACGCAACCTGCGGCAATGACGGAAAGAGATTGCTTCGTTCCTCGGAACGATGGATAAAGCATGAATATGAAACGACAAAATAACCCTTTCCTCATCTATCTCCTGAAATTTGCAGGCATCTTTTGCCTTTGCTATTTTGGCACGCTGGCGATGATTGGTCTCGCTGCACCTGGTGGCTTTTACAGTCCGTTTGCAGCTAAATATCTCGATTATGTGAGCTGGATAAAAATGTCTTTGATACATGCGACGGCATTTATTTTATCATTGTTTCACATTCCCACACATATTGAACCTGGCTTTTTGATACGGTTTACAGGTGGAAGGGGAGTAATCATTGCGATGGACTGCGTGGGCTATGGTGTTTATAGTTTTTGGATTGCATTTATTGCTGCCAACAAGGGAAAAGTTTCAAAGAAAATACTATGGATTGTAAGCGGTTTGATTGGGCTTTGGTTTATCAATGTTATCCGCATTACTTTATTCCTCACTTCTATAAATAGAGGCTGGCCGATGCCGCTCGGAATTGATCATCACACGTGGTTTAATATTTTTGCTTATCTGCTCATATTTGTTATGATCTGGCTTTACGACCGGTCATTTAGAACAATTAAGCAAAACCGGTGGCAGCAAACGGGCAAATAATCTTTTGAAGGCCTCACAGGTTTCAAAAACCTGTTAGGTCTATTAAAAGACCGGTTGTAACAAACGCACAAATAATGAGAATTTATATTTTTTTTAGTGAATCTTTGTGCCCTTTGTGACTTCGTGTGTTAAGGTTTTTTTTCACACAAAGAAACCAAGCACCCGAAG
>JBQCFO010000107.1:0-4582 GCA_051959055.1 Ginsengibacter sp.
AGTCCTGGAAATTCTCATAAGTGGAGGCTGCAATGCGAGTATCAGTATCGCATTTAAAACCAGCCAAAGAAAGATTCGGTTATCATCGTAAGAAATTCCAACAAGAATCCAAAATGCTATAAATGTAGCGACGCTTATCGCCACCGTAATACCATAACTCACGTAGCTGGAACCATAATAAAATCCAACTTCAATATCAAAATACTGACCGCAAACCGGGCATGTATCATGCATTTTCATAAACCCTTTCGAATAAGGCTTTTTATTGACAAACATATCTCCTATCCTGCAACGTGGACATTTGCATTGTAAAAGATTTAAAATTCCCGGTTTTTCTTTCTTATTTTCTTCATCCATATAATTTCCTTTTGCCGATGCGAAATTACACCAAAGAAAAGGAGATATTCCATGATTTTTATCATTTGAAATATCAATGAAAATTGCTAAACAGCTTCTTTGAGTACGGGTTTACTACCTACTTTATGCCCGGAAACCGCGAAATACAGAATAAATAAATAACATGGAATCATTATCCAAAATGCTTGCTGGAAACCAATCCTTTCGCCAAGGCTTGCCCATATTTTTGGCAAAACCGCCCCACCCGCAATTCCGATGATTAATAAAGCAGATCCGGCTTTGGTAAATCTTCCCAGGCCATGTATGGTAAGCGGCCAGATGGCAGGCCAAACCAGGGCGTTTGCCAAGCCCAGTAAAGCAATAAATAATACAGAAGTGTATCCTGTAGTAAAGATGGCGAGTAGAGTAAAAATAATCCCGAGAGTTGCAGACCCCTTTAGCGCGGTTGTTTGAGAAATATATTTAGGAATCGTAACTATGCCAATCAAATATCCAATGAGCATCCCGATCATTGTATAAGTCGTAAAATGTTTGGCAATATCCAGGCTGATGCCAATTGCTTTTCCGTAAACCTGGATAATATCGCCAGCCATTACTTCTACGCCAACATATAAAAACAAGGTTACAAAACCGATCCATAAATAAGGGAAGCTAAAAATCGTTTGTCCATCACCGTTAGTGGCACTTTTTTCCACGTCTTCTCCTTCTGCTTTTACTTCCGGAAGCCTGGAAAAATAAATAAATACAGCCAGCGCTATCAAAACTGCTGCAATAATAATATAAGGAACTATCACCCTCGATGCGAGCGCATCTAATTCTACCGCTTTTTCACCAGGATTCAGTGTCTTTAATTTTTCAACAATGGCCTCTGAATTTTTTAGTAAAAAAGCCCCCATCACTAATGGAGCCAGCGCGCCTGCGCCTTTATTACAAATTCCCATCACACTGATTCTTTTTGCTGCGCTTTCTATCGGCCCAAGAATCGTAATGTATGGATTAGAAGCAGTTTGCAGCAAAGCCAATCCTGTACCAATCACAAACAAACCGGTAAGAAATAACCCATACGTTCTTGATTGCGCAGCAGGAATAAAAATCAATGCTCCAATTGCCATTAAAATTAATCCCCACATCATTCCATTTTTAAAACCGGTCTTTTTTAAAACCCATGATGAAGGAAACGCCATGACCGCATAAGAAATATAAAAGGCAAATGTAACCAGTACGGCCTGTGAAGTTTCGAGTTCGCAGGCGATTTGCAGATAGGGAATCAAGGTACTGTTGAGCCAGGTTACAAATCCAAAAATAAAAAAGAGAATTCCGATAATTATAATCTCTGAAGTATAGTTTTTCTTGCCCGTGATGAGGTTTTGGTTCATGAAGTTTTTTTTATGAATAGAATCGTGAAAATATGGAAATAAACGATAAAATCAAGTAAGCCAAAAGTAATATAAAATCAACGTCGCCTTTTTTGTAGTAGTATCCGGGAAAAACAAACGATTGCGTAATTTTCCAGAGTAAGAAAATCAGGAAATATAAATTCTAAATATTTGTTTGTTTACTGGAATTTTTTTCCTGTTGTCGTAAACATTTGGCACAATTCTTCTTTTATAAAAACATTCCTTCGTTTCTGCTGATTCAAATGGCGAGGATTATCGTCGAAAAAGGTACTGTATTATTTATCTGGTATGAATTTTTAAAAAAATATATACTTTATTTTTGTCTGCTGAAACCATATTGTGGCTTATGAAGATTTTTACAATCCTCTTTAGTTGCCTGTTTCTTTTTGAAACACAAATCACTGCACAACCTGTAGCGGACTATCATCCTTATAAAAGGATGACCCGTGCCCAATTGCAGAAATACAGGCAATCGATCTGGGATACTTTGCCTGCCGCTGTTGGTTGGGTAAATGATTTCGAAGGATTGTATAATCCAACTCAGGAAAATAACCTGGAGAGCCTGTTACAACATTTGGAGAAAAGAACCACGATTGAGATTTGCATCGTAACCATTGATTCAAATATGGTAGCAGCGGATAGATTTAATGACTTTGCATACCGGCTTTTAAAGATATGGGGTATTGGAAAAATTTCAAAAAGCAACGGAATCGTCATTTGCATTTCGAAAGATTATAAAAAATTATTTGTGTGCACGGATTTTGGCATTAATAAATACATGGATTATGATGAAAAATACCGGATCATCAATAAATACTTTATTCCTTCTTTTGCAAAAAACAATTATTACCAGGGTACTCTTGATGGATTAAATGCAATAATCAAAAGAATTGATAAGCGATGGAAGCATTATAATTGAGTAATATACTAATGAGCTAATAAGCTAATTTGTCAATCAAGTAATAATGAAAAAGATTGCAGAACGAGGAATAAACCAATAATTTAATAATGCAGTAATTTAATAATGAAATAATTAATCCAACTTAAAAGTTTGCTTCATCGATTTTATCATTCCGGTAGCAGACCATTGGCCAGGCACAATCATTCTTCTGATCGTATATAAAGGCTCTGTAGAATCTCTTTTTGTTGATAAAATAAAGGCCATTTTAAAACCGGCTTTTTTCAATTCCGGAATCGCTGCTTCATTCCATAATCCATAAGGATAAGCAAAATAAGTGGCTGGTTTTCCGGTAATATCTTCAATGGTTTTCCGTGGTTTCACAAACTGTTTGTCCCAGTCTTCGCCCTGATATTTGGTTACCATGTGATGATCCCAGGTGTGAGATTCTACAGCATTTCCGTCATCAGCCAATTGTTTCAATTGTTCTTTGGTCATGTATCGCGGCTTGTTTATCGAAATCGTCATGATAAAAAACACACCTTTGAATCCATACTTTTTCATTTCCTGGTATCCGATGCTGAATTGTTCTTCATCAGTATCATCAAAACTGAGCATCACGGGCTTCGCTGGCAGCTTGGCACCATGCACCAGATAATCATACAACTGATTCGGCAAAATTGTTTCGTATCCGCTGTCCTTCAATGCCTTCATTTGTTGGGCAAACTGAACAGGCGAAACGGAATAACTTTTCATGGTTTCACTTTGTCCGGGCTTAGCATCCCGTATATGGTGATAACATAAAACAGGCACTTGCCTTTTTGCAAGAATCGCAGCAGCATCTGCCACAGGTGTTTTCATTTCAGCATTTGAAGCAGTGGAATCGGCATTTATTTGTGCGGTTGAATTTGTCTTTTCGCCTTTATCCTTTTTTGCTGTTGTAGCATTGCAGGCAGATAAAATGCAAACGCATAAAGCGATAAAAACAACGTTGGTTTTCATAAAAAAATAAGAATTACTGGTATTGAATATAAATTGGTTTTGGGACAAATTTTAATAACTCCTGTGGTGTATAAAGCTGGTTGGTACCGGTTCTGGTATCATTTTTATAAAATAATTTGAAACCTGTAAATTCAACCGGTTCTTTATAAATATAACGCAAATAAGTAGAACGTTTCAGCGTTTTATCGCCCCAGCCATCCATATCCATTACTACTTGAACTTCCGGTACTTTTTTTATCTGCTGATAATTCGTAACCATCCCTTGCGTAAAACGATGTACGATTAAAATCTTCGGAGGAAGGTTATATTTTTTTACCAAAGAGGCTAAATCATCAATGGCGGTATTGATATCCTCCGCGCTAAAAGTTCCGATTTTTTTTCCAGGTATATGTCCTTCTTTCATAGAAAATTCAGGGTCTATGCCAAGATGAACCTGTGGCAATTGTAAATACTTTTCCAATGGCGGCACTTCATCTCTTACCGAACTGTGGCCAACCTGCACATCTAAAAATACCAAAGCATCAATATCCTTTGCCCAGTTTATAATAGTATCGATCTGGCCGGAAGGCATACGCATTCTGTGTTTGCCATCTTTGCCGGGTGCACCCTGGGCGGTAACTGCGATATAATGTAAAGCAGGAATTACGGGAATGGAAGAATCTGCCGACTGCCAGTATGCTACTTCTTCTTTTAACTTATGAAGCATTTCGTTTTTTGGAATTTCACCCAGAATACCCATTTTCTTTGAGTATAAATTACCATAAAAAGCCACAATACGATGAAATGGCAAAACCGCTCCTGGCAACGGATAGGGCATTTTAGCAGGCCATTTTCCAGAGGTATCGTTATTGGCAAGATTCAGAAGAAGCTTGTTGAACAAAGCGGTATCAATTGCTTTTTTCTCATAGACTTTTCCTTTTTCAATATT
>JBQCFO010000108.1:0-6742 GCA_051959055.1 Ginsengibacter sp.
CCCGAGCCCCCACCCCCTTTTTTTTGTGGTATACCCGGGTTTAAAAACTTTGCCGATATTTTGCTTGCTGATTCCTTTTCCACTATCCGTTACATCTATCATTATCTGCCGCGGCAACTTTTTTATTTTTATTTTAATGAATCCTTTCCCATTGATCGCATCCAGCGCATTTTTTAATAAATTTTCTATTACCCAATCGAAAAGCGGCCCCGAAATTTTTGCCCTTACTTTTTCTTCAGGCCTTTCTATTATAAAACTTACTTTTTCTGTGGATCTTCTTTTGATATAAGCTACCATTTTTTCTACCTGTTCTACAATATCATGGTCTTCCAGTTTTGGCGCGCTCCCTATTTTTCCGAAACGATCGCTGATAAGCTTTAAACGGTTTACATCTTTTTCCATTTCATTTGAAATACTCAAATCCGGATCATGCTCTTTCAACATTTCTACCCACCCCTGCAGTGAAGAAATAGGCGTCCCCAACTGATGCGCAGTTTCTTTAGCCATACCTGCCCATACCTGGTTTTGGGTAGATTTATTTCTTATCGAAATAGCATAAAACGTAATAAAAATAAACAGTGCGACAATCAATAATTGAATCATAGGATAATATCGTACCTGAGTCAGCAGTTTCGAATCACCATAATAATATTTGTCCGCTACATACGGGTTTTTATTTAATTCCAGGATGATCGGAGGATGCGCGGATTTAAATTCTTTCAGTTTCTTTTGAAGAAAATTTTTTGTATCTTTTATTTGATTGGTATCTATATTTCTTGAATCAATAATGCTGTCAGCTTCATTGGTCCAGATTATCGGAATGTCGGTATTTTTTTGTTGAATCTGGCTGGCAAGTGTCAAATCCACATTGGGAGGCGCTGAAGCAATGAATTTATTAGCTTCTATCCACTGGCTGATCTTTTCGCGCTCATCTGCTTCAATTTTTTTTGATAAAAAATCAGAATAAAAAATTGTACCGGTAACAATAGCAACGGCAATCAGCGCCAATAGAGAACGAAAGTTAAAAAGTTGCCTGAACATGAAATCCGTTTATCATCAAATCTAAAATCTATTTCTCATAATTTATCCAAAGTAAAAAGTAAAATCTTTTATGTTTGTAACTGAATAAAAATAATTGATTGAATCCATCTCCATCAGTAGCACTTGTCATTCTAAACTGGAACGGGAAACATTTCCTGGCGAAGTTTCTTCCTTCTGTATTAGCGTCCGGTTATGAAAACCTTTCCATAATAGTAGCAGATAATGCTTCAGGCGACGATTCAATTTCTTTTTTACAAAAAAATCATCCTTCCATAAATATTATATTCAATGCAGTAAACGAAGGTTTTGCAAAAGGATATAATACTGCGTTGAAGCAGGTTGCAGCGGATTATTACATCCTATTGAACAGCGATGTGGAAGTAACGCCGGAATGGATAACACCTATCATTTTATTGATGGAAAATGATAAGAGCATTGCCGCATGCCAGCCGAAGATTTTATCTTTTGCCGATAAAAACAAGTTTGAATATGCAGGAGCCAGTGGCGGCTGGATTGATAAATTCGGCTATCCTTTTAACCGTGGACGTGTATTTGACTTTTGTGAAAATGATGAAGGACAGTATAATAATACTACCAAAATATTCTGGGCTACCGGTGCGGCTTTATTTGTAAGAGCATCCATCTATCATTCATTAAATGGCTTTGATGAATATTTTTTTGCGCACCAGGAAGAAATAGATTTATGCTGGCGGATGCAAAGAGCGGGTTATAAAATATTTGTTGTGCCGGCCTCTCTTGTATATCATGTGGGTGGTGGCACTTTGCCTGTAGGGAATAAGAGAAAAGTATTTTTAAATTTTAGAAATAACCTGGTAATGCTTGCAAAGAATTTGGCGCCCGCAGAAAAAATATGGAAGATTCCTTTTAGAATCTCTTTAGATAACCTCGCTGGATTTCAGGCATTGATAAAAGGAGATTACCCTACTTTTATTGTAATTCAAAAAGCACATTTTCATTTTTTTAAATGGTGCTTCAAACCAAAAAATGCAGATAATCTTCCGAAAAAAAAATTGAAAGATTTAGCGGGAGTGTTTGATGGAAGCATTGTTTGGCAATATTTCATCAAAAAAAGAAAAACATTTTCTGAAATTCTTCGCTTCAAAAAATGATATTTCAAATCAATCTGTTATTTTTGCCCTGCAAATTATAAATATGGAACACGAAGAAGTACTAGATAATAAGGGAAAAGATATAGCAGTAAGCTGGGTATCTACCTCCCGGTTTCTGTTTTATTGCCAGGTGGCTGTTTTTGTTGCGCTTGTCATCGGCGGATGTTATACCATGTATGTGCACCGGTATAAAGGAAAACCGAATGTGGAAGTACCTGCAAATACTCAATACAATCCGCAGTATAAATAAATTTTGGTTCAAAGGTTACAAACCTTATTTTTGCAAACCTTTTTTAGTTCTTACAACAACAAGCGGAAATAGCTCATTTGGTAGAGCGCGACCTTGCCAAGGTCGAGGTGGCCGGTTCGAGCCCGGTTTTCCGCTCCAATAAATTTTAAAAGCAGTACTTATCTGCTTTTTTTATTTATAGTGTTTACCCGGGTGGTGGAACTGGTAGACACGCAGGACTTAAAATCCTGTGGCCAGCAATGGCCGTGTGGGTTCAACTCCCATCCTGGGTACCAGCCGCTTTTTTAAAGCGGTTTTTTTGTGCATCAAAAAACGGAATTCAAACGTTTTTTTTCTTCCTTTCGGTTTTTCAAATTCGTTTTGCTTCTTATTAATACCAATAAAAGTAAATTTGTAACTATGACCAAGCTTTCCGTAAACATTAATAAAATCGCCACGCTTCGCAATTCACGTGGTGGGAATAATCCTGATTTAATCAAAACTGCAATAGATATTCAAACTTTTGGCGCCGAAGGAATTACCGTACATCCGCGGCCGGATGAAAGGCATATCCGCTATGCTGATGTTTATGAATTGAAGAAAATTATCACGACTGAATTTAATATCGAAGGAAACTGTAACGAACAAAAATTTGTTGACCTCGTTCTTGCCAACAAACCGGACCAGGTTACCTTAGTTCCGGATGCATTAGGCCAATTAACTTCTGATCACGGATGGGACACCATAAAATACAAAGACTATTTGATTGAAATTGTCAATGTTTTTCAGAAAGCGGGAATCCGTGTTTCTCTTTTTGTAGATCCAATAGAAGAAATGGTTGTGGCAGCAAAAGATACGGGCACCGACCGGATCGAATTATACACGGAAAACTATGCAAAAGAATTTCAAAAAGGAAATCATGAGCAGGCAATTGCGCCGTATGTAAAAGCAGCAAAAAAAGCGGTAGAGCTGGGCCTCGGTATTAATGCAGGTCACGACCTTGACTTGCATAATCTCAAATATTTTGCACAAAATATACCGGGTCTGTTAGAAGTTTCGATTGGACACGCCTTAATTTCAGATGCACTTTACCTGGGCCTGGAAAATACGGTTCAATTGTATAAAAGGCAGTTAATGAGCTGATCTGATTTGCCGGCGTGGTAATTACAAATCGTCATTAAAACTTTGTTTACTGTGAATATGGTGATTGTGTTACCAAGACAACTTCGATTACACAATAAAAAAAGTTTACCGAAACATTTCAGTAAACTTACCGGAAATCGTGGATAATGCTATCGTCCATTCGGTTTTACAAACTAAAAATTATTTTACCCGTGTCCACTCTTTCGAACTTCCATGCCGTTCCGCAAATCCGAAATGATAAATCCTCAAATCATAAATTTCTAAGCAACCGCTTTATTCACTAATTCCGCCGCCTCACTCAACAAGATTGCGGATTCTACTTTCAGGCCGCTTTTATCAATCAGCTCTTTTGCGATTTCCGCATTGGTTCCCTGCAGACGCACAATGATCGGAATTTCAATATTTCCAATGGACTTATAAGCATCTATGACGCCTTGTGCTACGCGATCACAGCGCACAATGCCGCCAAAAATATTAATGAGAATTGCTTTTACTTTCGGATCTTTTAAAATAATTCTGAATCCGGCTTCGACAGTTTGTGCATTTGCGGTGCCGCCCACATCAAGGAAGTTTGCCGGTTCGCCGCCGCTTAATTTGATCATGTCCATGGTTGCCATCGCAAGTCCGGCGCCATTTACCATCCAACCCACATTACCATCTAATTTCACAAAGTTCAAATTGTATTTTGCCGCTTCTACTTCAGTGGGATCTTCTTCCGTTACATCACGCATGGCAGCAATATCAGGATGACGCATTAAGGCATTGTCGTCAATATTCATTTTACAATCCACAGCAATGATTTTTGCATCGCTTGTCTTAAACATCGGATTTATTTCCAACATGCTGCAATCAAGGCCAACAAAAGCATTGTAAAGATTGGTAACAAATTTTACGCAGTTCTTAAAAGCAGTGCCGCTCAAACCAAGGTTGAAAGCGATTTTCCTTGCCTGGAAAGGCAGCAATCCTCCCCCGGGGTGCACCCATTCTTTAAATATTTTTTCAGGCGTTTCATGTGCTACATCTTCTATATTCATTCCGCCTTCTGTGCTGTACATTACCACATTTTTTCCTTTGGAACGATCCATTAAAATGGATAAATAAAATTCTTTCACCGGTTCAGGACCATCATAATACACATCCTGCGCAACAAATATTTTGCTCACTAATTTTCCTGCTTCACCGGTCTGAACCGTCACCAACGTGCCGCCTAAAATATTTTGAGCAATCGTTTTTACGTCTTCCAGGCTTTTTGCAACCGCCACGCCTCTTTGTTCTGTTCCTTTTATTTTTCCTTTGCCTCTTCCGCCAGCATGAATCTGGGCCTTGATCACCGCAAACTTGCTTCCATACTCGCTGTTTATAAAACGGTAAGCGTCTTCTGCTTCAGTAACGGTACTGCATGCAATTCCTTCCTGTACAGGCACATGATATCTTTTCAATAATTCTTTTGCCTGGTATTCGTGTAAATTCATACAAAAAATTTTTCGCGAAGATAATCGCAAAAAAATAAAATGATAATTGAAATTGATGGCATTCAACATTCAACCTTCAACTTTCAATCTTCTACCTTCTTTTATATCCTTGGAATTATTTTCAAAAAATCTTCTTTTCTTCTTCGGGCAAGTGGTAATTCTGTTCTGTCTGACAGCAATACATAGTTATTCCCTTTATGAAAGCGGTCAATATAGAGCAGATTCACGATATGAGCCTCATGGATTCGGAAAAATTCATTTGCAGAAAGCGCTTCCTCAAAATCACCTAATGTGCGGCTTACAAGAATTACTTCTTTATTCAGCAGATGAAATTTCGTGTATCGGCCATTGGCTTCCAGCCTCACAATGTCTTTAATTTTTATAAACCGGATGCCATCAATAGCGGTAATCGTCAACGTTCGATCAAATGCATTATGCTGGGTAAGATTTTTAAATAAAATATCTATTTTATTCATCGTATTTTTTTGCTCCATATTTTTCCTGCATTTTTCTATGGCTTGCGACAATTCTTCCTGGTCGATTGGTTTTAATAAATAGTCCAATGCGCTTATTTTGATGGCGTTGATTGCGTATTTATTATAGGCGGTTGTAAAGATGATCTCAAAGTTGGTATGGTTGAGTTTCTTCAGCATTTCAAATCCATTCATTCGTGGCATTTCAATGTCCAGAAAAACCAGTTGCGGATTATGTTTTTGAATGCTTTCAATTCCCTTTAGAGGAGTGTCGCAGCTATCTGCCAATTCGATTATATCCTTATAACTTTTCAACATAAGCTGAAGCAACTCACGGCTTTGTTTTTCATCCTCAATAATTATTGTTTTGATCATAAACGAAATTTTTTTGAATGGATCTTTTAAATGATTTTATTTAGGGACCAATATTTTTACAAAAGTTCCGATACCCATTCCTGATTCTTCCAGGTCAAAAATTTCAATACCTGATGGCACTTCCGAAACCGACTTTAATACAGCAAGCCTCTTTTCAGTGGTTTTAATCCCTAAAGATTGGTGATTTTTTTTATGAACATTCAATTCAGCCGCCATTTTCCTTCCTATCCCGTTATCTACTACATTGATTTCGAGATACATCCTGCAATCATAGAAAGCTATGGAAATTTCTCCGTCGCTTTCTTTGTGCATGATGCCATGTGACACCGCGTTTTCAACAAAGGGCTGCACGATCATAGTAGGAATATGAATGGATTCCTCCAGTAAAGGTGCATCAACATGAATATGATAATTTAATTTCTCACCAAAACGCAACTTTTCCAATTCGAGGTAAAGCTTCAGCATTTCAATTTCCTTTTGAAGGGTAATATCAGATTGATGGCTGTTGTCTAATATGGAGCGGATAAGTTTGGAAAATTTACCAAGATATTTATCCGCATTCGCCGCTTCATTTGTCAATACAAACTTCTTAATAGAGTTTAGCGCATTGAAGATAAAATGTGGATTCATCTGGCTGCGAAGCGCTGCCAGTTGCATTTCTGCAAGTTGCTTTGAAATATTTTCCAGTTCAGCTTTTTGCTTTCTTAATGTTTGCTCAGTCTCAATAGATTTAATTTTATGTCCCATTAAAGTGGCAATCGTGGACATCAGTTGCAAATGATTTTCATTAAAAAAATCCTTTTGCGAATGTTCGGAATCTATTACACCTAATAATTCTTCTTCGTATTTTATGGGAACCACAATTTCACTGAGGCCGCT
>JBQCFO010000109.1:0-13035 GCA_051959055.1 Ginsengibacter sp.
CTGAAAACTATCTGCGCCATACTTCTCATAATGGCCACTGGTTACGTATAAATTTTTGGAACCAATATGAGGAGTAACGACCGGAAGATAACCGGCTTCCAGTTGCGCCTTTTGCATAAATTCCTGCAGCCTTCCACGAAGCATCGCACCTTTTGGAAGCCATAAAGGCAACCCTTGTCCAACCTTTTCTGAAAATGTAAATAATTCCAGTTCCTTTCCAATTTTGCGATGATCCCGTTTCTTTGCTTCTTCTAAAAAGACAATATACTCGTCAAGTTCTTTTTGATTGGGAAATGTAACCCCGTAAATGCGGGTAAGCATTTTATTTTTTTCATCGCCTTTCCAATAAGCGCCTGCAATGCTCGTTAATTTGATTCCTTTGATAAATCCGGTAGAAGGAATATGCGGCCCGCGGCACAAATCCGTAAATTTTCCCTGTGTATAAAAAGTGATATTTCCATCTTGTAAATTGGAAAGCAAATCCAGCTTGTATTCATCTCCTTTTTCTTCAAAATATTGAATCGCATCTGCTTTTGAAATCTCTTTCCGGATATAAGGATTATTCTGTTTTGAAAGTTCCGCCATTTTCTTTTCAAGCTTCACAAGATCTGTTTCTGTAATGACATTGTCTCCTAAATCGATATCGTAATAAAAACCTTTTTCTATGGGGGGGCCAACCCAAAATTTTACACCAGGAAAAGTATCTTCAACAGCCTCAGCCATTAAATGGGCAGAAGAGTGCCAAAATGTTGATTTGCCACCGGCATCTTCCCATGTTAAAAATTTAATAGAAGCATCGTTATTTAACGGTCGTGAAAGATCCCAAATTTCACCATTTACTTCTGCTGCTAAAATCCTCCGTGCAAGCCCTTCACTAATTGATTTTGCAATATCCATAGCCGAAACTCCTTGTTCATACTGTCTTACAGCTCCATCAGGAAAAGTTATATTCATCATTCTTCAAGTTAAAATTATTCTCTTTTATATTTTTTGAACAGCAAATTTAACGAAGTATTAGACAAAGATGATATTCCTTTGGGTGGATATGCTTTTGATAACAATTAATTTTGAATGAACAAATAATCGGGCATGATGAAAAGAATTTTTACAGTATTTTTTTTCCTGTTTTTGGGTTTGGGTTTGTTTGCACAAACTTCATTTGCACAAAATTATTCTTCTCAAAAAACCGCTTCTCATTTTAAATCACACAGCAAAAATGAAATCAATTTTAATGGCCAGTGGAAGGGAGGATTTGATGAAGGTGGATTTGGAATTCCGGGCTTCGACAGCGATATTAAATATGTGCTGGAGCTGACGACAAACGGATCTCAGGTTTCAGGATATTCCTACACATATTTCCAGGAAGGGATCAAAAGATATTATACCATCTGCCGGCTTACAGGTACCATAAACCGTGAAACCAATGATATCGAAGTAACTGAAATTGAAAGAACAAAATTTAATACACCACCCGATTTTGAAAATTGTTTTCAAACACACCGGCTGCATTATGAAAAAGATTCAGGGAATATTGAGGTGCTGCGTGGTACCTGGGTTCCTGCACCAAACCAGGGACGGGGATGTGGGACCGGAACCACAGTGCTTTCGCGCAGAATAGTAAGCAGCATGCCTGTTGGATTTATGCCACATAAAAACAATTCTCCTGAAAAAAATTCTGTTGCAAAAGCCCCTGAAAAAAAACCGGTTCATAAAAGCCAAATAGCCGCTGCTCCGAAAAAAACTGAGCCTCCCGTTCACAAAAAAACTGAACCTGTCATAACAAAAGCACCACAACCAAAAATAAAAATGGAGGAAACAGAAACTGTAAAAAGTTCTGTTCCGAAAAATGAAAATTCTTCTATTGCCGACTCGCAAATAAAAACTCATCATTCCCTTACTCCAACAGTAAAAGGTTTCGAAAAGCGCAGAACGGACGTTGTAAAAACCATCGATCTCGAACAGCCAACTTTTCACCTCGATTTTTATGATAACGGCGAAATAGATGGAGATTCAATTACGGTTTTTTACAACGGAAAAGTTGTTTTGTCGCATCAGAGATTATCCGACAAACCGGTTTCTCTCACATTGACGCTTGATAAAAATGCCTCAGAAAATATTGTAACCATGTATGCCGATAATCTCGGAACTATTCCCCCAAATACTGCCCTGATGATCGTTACTGACGGTGGCAAAAGGTACGAAGTAAGAATGGAATCTGATTATGGAAAGAGTGGAAGCGTGATCTTTAAAGCCAAAGAGTAATTCTTCAAAGTTGAAATTTCAAAAAAGTTGAAAGTTCAAAGTGTCAAAGACAGTACGATTTATGTTCTAAACTTCATTTTTGATTGTAACTTTTTTTATTTTTTCAGGAAATGATCAGTATACTGTTTCATACTTTCTTTTCGTAATGCTGTATTTTGCTTTAAAGCACAAAGAGGAAAGGTTAAACCAGATCACTTTCAAATCCACAATGAGAAGTATCAACCATTGGCAGATTTTATAAAACAAGAATCCATGTTATTTCTTGTTTCGTTGATACATACGTTACCCGACAAGAGCCGTAGGCTCGGAGCATTTTGTAGCAATGGATTTCAATCCATTGTATCAATCCGTCGTATTCAATCCGTTGTATTTAATCCGTTCCATTTAATCCGTTCCATTCAATCCATTTGCATTCAATCCGTTTGCATTCAATCCGTTTTATTCAATCCGTTGGAATCAGTCCCTTGTATCAATCTGTTCCATTCAATCCTTTGCATTTAATCTGTTGCATTAAAAATCAGTTTCTGTAATTTTGAAACTCATTTTAATCTTCAATCTAATGAGGCGCAAAATTTATTATTGCATAAATCTGTTTTTTTTTCTTTTCATCTCTTCACAGATGATTGCCCAATCTACTTTTATTCCAAAAGCAGTTGAATTACCAAATGGATGGTCACTTTCGCCTGCCGGAAGCGCATTGAATCTCAGCAGCGATCTCCCATTAAACATTGCTATTTCACCTTCAAATAAATATGCCGCAATTACAGATAATGGAGATGGAGTACAAGGAATTGAGTTGATAAATATTGCTAACAAAAAATTATTATCCTTTACAAAAATCCGTTCAGGCTGGGTTGGTTTACAATTTACCCATGACAATAAATATTTGTATGCCTCAACAGGAAATCAAAATATGATTTTGCGTTTTCAGGTAAAATATGACAGCCTCATTCTAAAAGATTCGATCGTTTTGGGAAAGCCATGGCCGAATAAAATATGCATTACAGGAATTGCTTTAAATGAGGCCCATTCACAGTTATTTGCAGTTACAAAAGAAAACAACTCACTTTATGTTTGCGACATAAAAAGCAATAAAATTATCCGCCAGCTTCCATTAAGTGCCGAAGCTTATACCTGTTTATTAAATCCTGATAAAACGCAGTTATATATTTCTTTATGGGGTGGTGATAAAGTGATGATTTATGATATAAAAAAAGGAATCATCACCGATTCTGTTGCAACAGAAAGCCATCCAAATGATATGGTAATCACGAAAAAAGGAAATTCCCTTTTTGTAGCAAATGCAAACAGCAACAGCGTTTCAGTAATTGATACCAAAAAGCAAAAAGTGATTGAAACACTCTCTGCAAGCTTATTTCCCAACTCCCTCACCGGAAGTACAACCAACAGTGTTGCATTATCAGCAGACAATAAAACCTTGTACATCGCGAATGCGGACAATAATTGCCTTGCTGTTTTTAATGTTTCAAAACCCGGTTCATCCAGGTCGTTAGGATTTATTCCAACCGGTTGGTATCCAACTTGTGTTCGTGTGGCAGGCAATTCACTTTTAGTTTCTAATGGAAAAGGGTTTGAATCACTCGCAAACCCTTACGGGCCGCAACCTGATAATAAAAAAATCAAAACGCCTTATCAAAAAGAAATTACTTCCGAAGGCAAACAAACTGTGCAATATATTGGCAGTCTGTTCAAAGGTTCACTTTCATTTATTCCAATTCCAAAAGGAAATGAACTGGAAAAATATTCCATCCGTGTTTATAAAAATACTCCTTACAATAAAAATAAAGAAGCACTTGCAGCAGGAGAAGCCGGAAACCCCATTCCTCAAAAAGCAGGCGATCGCTCACCAATAAAATATGTGTTTTATGTAATCAAAGAAAACCGTACGTACGACCAGGTATTGGGGGACATGAAAGAAGGAAACGGCGATACTTCATTATGTCTTTTTCCGGAACACATTACACCAAACCAACATGCGATTGCCAGAAACTTTGTGCTCCTCGATAACTTTTATGATGATGCAGAAGTGAGCGCCGACGGGCACAACTGGAGCACTGCAGCTTATGCTACAGATTATGTTGAAAAAACATGGCCTACAAATTACAGTGGCCGCGGTGGTACGTATGATTATGAAGGAACGCGCAAAATTGCTTATCCGGCAAAAGGATTTATCTGGGATTATTGTAAACGCGCCGGAATCAGTTATCGAAATTATGGTGAATTTGTGCACGATGGAAAAGAGCCGATTCTCCCGGCTATTGTTGAGCATTTTTGTCCCGGCTTTCCCGATTTTGATTTGAGTATCCAGGATGTGCAACGTGAAAAAATATGGGAACATGATTTTGATTCTTTAGTTGCAAATAATACTTTACCGATATTTTCAACTCTCCGGTTTCCGAACGACCACACGAGTGGAATGAGAAAAGGTGCTTATTCTCCTTATGCTGCCGTGGCTGATAATGATCTCGCTGTTGGCCGGTTTATAGAACACATTTCCAACAGTCCCATCTGGAAACAATGCGCAATTTTTATCGTAGAAGATGATGCACAAAATGGGCCGGATCATGTGGATGCGCATCGCTCCACTGCATATCTTATCAGCCCCTATGTAAAAAGAAACTTTGTAGATCATACCATGTATTCTACTTCAGGATTATTGCGTACCATGGAACTGATTCTTGGACTGCCGCCAATGAGCCAGTATGATGCGGCAGCAATGCCAATGTTCAGATCTTTTACTTCTACACCAGATTTTACATCTTATAAATCGCTGCCTTCGAACATAAATATTGATGAACGAAATACTGCCTCTAATAAATTGGCTGAAGAATCAGCAAAGTTTAATCTCGCAGTAGAAGACGCAGCCCCGGATGTTCTATTTAATGAAGTAATTTGGAAAGCGATAAAAGGCGAGAACAGTGTGATGCCTATACCACGCCACAGTGCATTTTTAAAATTGCAGGAAAAAGTGGATAATGATGATTAAGATGAAAAGAAATTTGTTGGAATAATTAGCAGTAAACAAACAAAAACAACAGATTCGTATTTTGAAAAAAACAGATTTTCAAATCCATTAGTTTTTAAATCAGGGGAGCCCCACGGTTTGCTTCATTCCGGAAAATACCGTTTTCCAAACGAGGTTGAAAAAGGATTTATAAATATTGCGTTGGTATTGTGGGGTAGCTTTTCGAAGACCTGAAGAAGCCGGGTTGCTGTTTTTTACGGCGAGGTTAGCTGCTAAAGTGGCAAATCCTCTTTTCTTCACCTCTTTTGTATTTTTATCGCGTTTTAAAATATCTACTGTCAGATCATCATATCTCATAACAAAATTTCCTCCGGCAATTGAGTCATTACCTTTAAAATTAAAATCTATGGAGTTGATTTTGCCTGAACTGATATTTATCAGTCCCATTGGTATTGAAACTTTATTAAGGATGGAAGCATCAAATGCAGCGGTATGGCCGCTTGCAAAGAAATTGCCCTGATTACTGTTTAATAAAAATTTAAAGTTTCCGCTTATTGGAATTGCATTTAAAATATTCGATTCGAAAGCAATATTCATTTGATTATTTTTTTGAATTGTTGCAGCAATATTGGTAATATTGGTAATGTTCAATCTGGAATTTGTAAAACTTATAACGGCGATAGAATCGCTCACTGTTTCATTTTCTTTGTATTCTATGTAAGCATTTTTTAAAGTAACAGTGGAAATATCTACGGGCAGATTTAATTTTTGAAGTAATTGAGATGGATAATTTCCTACTTTACTTTTTTCCCGTAAAGGCTTATGCATGTCGTGGTATATTTTTGTAACAATATTTTCAATTACCAGGTTCGATGCCTTTAATTTATTATCCAATAAGTCATTCATGACGATATCCTTCAACAAAATTCCCTTCATATTTACGTCATATCTGTCAGTCTGGTAATTAAATTTATTGGCAAACTGATGTTCTCCTGCAAACGGAACAATGTCAAACGATTGGATGCTTAATTGCCTTTGCAAAGAATTAATCGTGATATTTCCCGCGTTAAAAGAATAAAGGCCGTCTTTAGATTTAAGCGATAATCTGCTTACCGAAACTTCAACTTCTTTTGTAAAATCCATCGGATGCATTTGCAGCCCTAAGATTTGATTGGCTTTTACTTCATTGATTTTGATTGCAATATTTCCGATTGTATAATGGCTCTTTGCAAATGGAACAAACGTTACTTTTGGAAAATCAAAATGTTTCATATAAACACCATAAACATTCACAAAACCCGTACTGTCCGCACTTTTTACTTTGGATTGAGTAGTAGTTTTTAAAGTTGGCAGGGGCAGTTGATACAGGATTATATTATTGCATAAAATGGTATCAACAACGAGGTTTTTATTTTTTACGATTTCATTTGAATTCACACCATTTAATGTGAGTCCTTTTGCGTCTAAAAGACGGATGGGGGCGGATGTATCATTTTCAAATCTATTCACAGAAATTTCGTCGAATAAAAGTTGTCTTTGCTTTCCTAAAAAATGCACTTTTTTTACAGAAAGTACTTTACGGTTATGGTTATACGAAAAAAAAGAATCAACTGTGAATGCAGCTTGTTTGCAAAACAAAATTCTTGTTGTATCCAAATGATGGACACTGTCTATCAAGATATCCTGCAATAGCAATTTGCCGTTCATGAAATCAAAATTTTTAGTTTTTTTGAAAAAATCAATCCCACTTGCATTCAGGTGATTTATAAATACAAAACCCACTTTTATTAAATCGAGTTTCCCTAAAATTTGTTTATATACTTCATTCGCCTCCAACTGGATTTTAGTCCCTTTTTGTAAACGTTTTAATGAGTATAGTATGATATCCGGATTATCAATAATTACTGAATCCCCTTCCAGCGAGCTTCCCTGTAAGGCTTTTGCTGTTTTTACTCCGGTAACCGTTAATGATTTAATGGTAACATCCAATAAAAAATCGGGCATATTTTCCACAGCTAATTTTTTTGCCCTGCTTGTATCGGGAATGATCCGGATGTTTTTGATGGATGCATTGCCAGTTACTTCATCAAAATCAAGTGATTCATATCGAATGGCATACAAACTGTCTGTATGCTGTGCAACCTTTGCAGATAGGGTGTTCTCAACTATTTTAAAATTAAACTTCTGCCACGTGAAATACCCGGTAACTATGAGAAGTAAAATACCGGCAATGATGAATAATAATTTTTTGGGTAATTTTTTCATACATCAGATAGTTATGGTTGTATGCAAATGAAGAACCAAATTAGAATAGCAATTAAAGTTTTAGATTTGACATTAATAAAAAAGCCATGAATATAGAGATGAATAAAAATGAAGACGCGAATAAGATTGCCTGGAGTAATATTAAAACTTTGCTTGAAAAAATAGAAGAAGGCGGTGGAAAAAAAGCGATTCAAAAGCAAAAAGAACGAAACAAATTAACCGCCCGCGAGCGGATAGAATATCTTCTGGATAAAGATAAAACGTTTATCGAAATTGGTGCTTTCGCAGGTTACGGAATGTATGAAGAATACGGCGGATGTCCTGCTGGGGGCACAATTGCCGGCGTAGGATATATTGGTGGCAAACAATGCGTGATTGTGGCAAATGATCAGACTGTAAAAGCAGGAGCATGGTTTCCCATTACCGGAAAGAAAAACTTGCGCATGCAGGAAATCGCAATGGAAAATAATTTGCCAGTCATTTATTTGGTTGATAGCGCCGGAGTTTTTCTGCCAATGCAGGATGAAATTTTTCCTGATAAAGAACATTTCGGACGAATTTTCCGCAACAATGCTAAAATGAGTGCGATGGGAATTACACAGATTGCGGCAGTGATGGGCCCCTGTGTCGCAGGCGGCGCCTATCTTCCCATTATGAGCGATGAAACAATCATGGTAGAAGGACAGGGCTCTATTTTTCTCGCAGGGCCATATTTGGTAAGAGCTGCTATCGGCGAAAACACAGATACTGAAACTCTTGGTGGCGCTGCTACCCATACAGAAATCAGTGGCATTGCCGATTACAAATTTAAAACAGAAGAAGAATGCCTTGATTGTGTAAGAAATATCATTTCAAAACTAGGCGATACTCCAACTGCCGGATTCAACAGAATTACGCCAGTTACTCCTTCAAAAGAGCCTTCTGAAATCTACCGGATTTTCCCTGAAGGAAATATGAAACCTTATGATATGCATGAGATAATTGAGACGATTGTGGATGCATCTTCTTTTGTAGAATTTAAAAAAGATTATGGCAAAACTCTTATCTGTGGATATGCGCGGGTGGATGGATGGGCTGTAGGAATTGTGGCGAATCAGAGATTGAACATCAAAAATAAAAAAGGTGAATTGCAGATTGGCGGAGTAATTTATAATGACAGCGCGGATAAAGGCGCCAGGTTTATCATGAATTGCAATCAGAAAAAAATTCCATTGATATTTTTACAAGACATTACCGGCTTCATGGTTGGAACGAGGAGCGAGCATTCAGGAATTATAAAAGATGGCGCAAAAATGGTGAATGCAGTTGCTAATTCTGTTGTTCCAAAAATCACTTTTATTCTTGGAAACTCTTACGGTGCCGGCAATTACGCCATGTGTGGCAAAGCTTATGATCCAAGATTTATTTATGCGTGGCCTTCCGCAAAAATCGCAGTAATGGGAGGAGAACAGGCTGCAAAAACTTTATTGCAAATAGAGATGGCATCGTTGAAAGCAAAAGGAAAGGAAATAACGGCTGAAAATGAAGAAAACCTGTTAAAAGAAATGATGGATAAATATGCAATTCAGACTACTGCCGTTTATGCAGCAGCACGGCTATGGATAGACGCAATCATTGATCCGCAAAAAACAAGAAAAATCATCTCTGAAAATTTATCAGCTGCCAATCACAATCCCAAAATGGAAGAATTTAAAACGGGAGTTTTACAGGTATAATTTTTTAATTTTCTAATTATAATTTTGACTCTTCCTCATGTTGTGTGGAAAATCAGGTAATAAGTGAATTAGCCGTTTATCTTACATTTCTTTAGGTGAATAAAATAAAATTTATCTAAATTTATTCCCAGTAAGCCATTTAATTTTACAAATTATAAGCTATTTCATTTGTTTTTATTTAATGAAGATAATCATAAAATAGAAGTTATCTAAATTCAATAAAATGGTAATTTTACGGTATTGCAAATTCAGAAAATGCGATCTATGTTTGCAGCATGAAATATGAATTAGTGTTCAAAAATTCATTTTTCAAAAACTAATCCTGCATATTCTGAAGATCAACCAGATCATTAAAAATCAGATTTTAAACCTCAAACACAAGGAATGTATCTCAAGTTTGCTCACGTGAATAAGTTTTACACTATTCTGCTTAATTACTTTAATTTTTTTAATACACCATTGGAAAATCAGCATTGCATGATTTTGGTGAAAAAGTAACTGGTAGTTCCTTTTGTATCAGGGATTTTAGTCAAAAAGATAAGTCCAATTTTATTGAAGCCCGGATTCTAATATTCATTGTAAAGGTTAATTTTTAAAAAAATTAGACAATGAAAAAGTATATGTTATTCAGGAGCGCTTTTGTAATTCTTTTTACTGCTGTTGCATTATCAGGAAGTGCACAAAAGCTACAACAAAAGAAGATTAATATTACCGCATTTCAGGTAGTGAAAGATCAAAACAAGGTAGATATTAACTGGTCAACTGATAAAATGGCAAGTACCAATTATTTTGAGGTAGAAAAAAGTAATGATGGTAAAAATTTCAAAACTGTAGCTTATGTATTCGGTGCTGATCCTACCAAAACGGATTGCGATTGTTATGGATGTTTTGACAAGATAAGTACCAATGCTAAAGAATCGTATTATCGGTTAAAACACGTTGACACAAACGGTTTCATAGAATTCAGTGAAGTGAAAATGATCGCTTTCAAATAAAAATATAAAGTTGTTTTCTTTGGGGGTTACAGAACCTGATTGGTTCTTAACAAACGCCGCATGTCTATGCGGCTTTTTCTATTAAAAAATATTTTCTTGATAGTAAACGAACAAATAAAGTGTATTATTGTTTCATTCAAAAAATTTGTAAAACCAGCCGGCCTGGATAATCATCAAAAGATTCGATCTTATTTTCTTTTATGTTTTTTAAAGGAAAGTTCAGAATAAAAATTTCTTTTAAATTTCTTTAAAGAATCATTATAATCAATGGTAAAATTGTAATTTTCAAAAAATGTATTTCAAAAAACAGTGAAATGAATAATGAGGTTTTTAATTTTGATTTTAAGGTTTATGATTCAATAGATGAATTAAATGATGAAGATGCGGAACTGCTGCGAGAAGCGCGCAAAGTAACAGAATTCGCATATGTTCCTTATTCAAATTTCAGGGTAGGGGCATTTGCAAAATTAGTAAATGGTGAGATGGTAAGTGGTACAAACCAGGAAAACGCTTCTTATCCGGCAGGAATTTGCGCAGAAAGAACATTGATGTCGGTAGCGTCAACTTTGTTTCCGAATGTCGGAATTGACACGATTGCTATTTCTTACAATAATTTAAATGGAAAAAGCAATCGTCCCATTAGTCCTTGTGGCATTTGCCGCCAATCTTTTGTAGAATTTCAACAAAGAACCGAACATCCGATTCGGGTAATATTAAGTGGTATGGAAGGAAAAGTGCAGATAATTGAAAATGCGTCAAGCCTGCTGCCATTCTCATTTAGCGCAGACGACATGAGGTCAAAGCGAAAGGATAGTTAGAAATTTTTAAGAATCATTCCGGTCATTTTTAAAAATAAAAATCTGTATTAAAAGTATGTTTACTGGACAGCAGTGATGGAATCATTCCATGATTAAACATCCAACACCTTCATACTCTTTTTTATAATTTCCACACACTCGAGAATCTGTTCTTTTGTGATAACTAAAGGCGGAGCAAAACGAATTATATTTCCGTGAGTTTGTTTGGCCAATAAACCATTTTCTTTTAGTTCAAGACATAAATTCCATGCAGCCTCATTATATTCATGGTCGATAATAATGGCATTCAGCAAACCTTTGCCTCTGATTTTCAAAATGTGTGGTGAATTTATTTTTTGTAGTTCTTCCCGGAATATTTTTCCTAAATTTTCAGCATTATCTGCCATCTTTTCTTCTTTCAAAACTTCTAAAGCTGAAATAGCAACTTTGCATGCCAAAGGGTTTCCGCCATAAGTACTTCCATGTTCGCCAGGTTTTATCGTGAGCATAATTTCATTATCCGCAAGTACGGCACTTACGGGCATTGTGCCTCCGCTCAATGCTTTTCCCAGAATCAAAATATCTGGCCTTACCTCTTCATGATCGCAACAAAGCATTTTGCCGGTTCTGCACAAGCCCGTTTGAATTTCATCTGCAATAAATAACACATTTGCATCAGCACAATATTGTTTTGCTTTGGATAAATATCCTTCATCCGGAACATTTACACCGGCTTCACCCTGAATAGGTTCTACTAAAAAACCGGCAACATTTTTATCCTTCAAGGCTTCTGCAAGAGAAGGAAGATCATTATAAGGAATTACTTCAAAGCCTGAAATATAGGGGCCGAAATCTTTTTTTGCATCCGGATCTGTACTGAAAGAAATAATGGCCAAAGTGCGGCCATGAAAATTTCCCCTGCACACAATAATTTTTGCTTTATTTTCTTCTACTTTTTTTACTTTATAGGCCCAATGACGGCAAAGCTTTAAAGCGGTTTCAACCGCTTCAGCGCCGGTATTCATTGGCAATACTTTATCATATCCAAAATAGTGTGTGATAAATTCAGTAAAAAGTGAAAGTTCTTCACTGTGAAAAGCCCTGCTGGTAAGGGTTAGCTTTCGGGCTTGTTCTATCAGGGATTGAATAATTTTCGGATGGCAATGCCCCTGGTTCACGGCAGAATAAGCGCTGAGAAAATCGTAATATTTTTTGCCTTCCACATCCCAAACAAAAACACCTTTTCCTTCTTTCAGAACCACTGGAAGCGGATGATAGTTGTGCGCGCCAAATTCACTTTCAAGGTCAATAAAATAGACAGTTTTGGATGCAGTTGATTGTGCAGACATAAAAAAAGAAATTAAGAACGGAGAATTAATAAATAAGAATGAAGAAAGAATTCAATTGGGCGATATCGTCAGATCTTGTGATCTAAAAAATCAAGATTTTTTGCGAGGAAAGACTGTATATGATAAGTAGGTGCCAATTCTTTTTATTTATGTGGCAAAGATATTAAAAAGGAAGAATTATTTCCCGCAAATTCTTTTAGCAAAGTTTTATTTATTTCAACGTGAGTTCGATATAAGAAAAAAATATAACTGCTTCGGAGTTTTTAAAAATCTCTAAGCCCTGTGGCAAGTTGGTAAAAAAAACAAGAAGGTTTCCCTAAAGCGTTTCTATTATTTCAAAGTCTCTAAAAAACCTTCCTGGTTTGGGGATGGGGTGTTCAATCGGGCAGGGATACTATAAACCAGTAGATAATGTATGTGATATTATTATGTCTATCTCACATTATTTTAAAAAGGTATGCTGCTCATTATTAAGCGGGATATTAATTGCATGTTTTTTTATCTCATTCACAAAAGGATCTCCTTCAAATTCTTTTAACGGATACAAATGCAATTGCATTTGAGGTAATCGTTTTGTAGATTGAATCATTTTAATATTTCAATAGGGTTCTCAGAGAATTGCTTTGAAAAAACAGCTAAATCAACATCATTTTATTGATGCGGATT